>NZ_CAUWGY010000005.1:0-63901 GCF_963558415.1 uncultured Ruthenibacterium sp.
GGATTCCATCTTCGAGGGCGTGGATTGGTTCCACTTCACCGGCATCACTCCGGCGTTGGGACCCAATGTGGTAGACATCTGCCGCGAGGCTTGCAAAGCTGCCAAAGCGCACGGCGTGAAGATTAGCTGCGATTTGAACTACCGCGGCAAACTGTGGACCCGTGAAGAGGCCCGCGCTGCCATGACCGATCTGTGCCAGTATGTGGACGTTTGCATCTCCAACGAAGAGGATGCCAAGGACGTATTCGGCATCGAGGCCGAGGCGACCGACATCTATGCCGGCACTCTGAACCACGAGGGCTACAAGAGCGTGGCCAAACAGCTCGCGGACAAATTCAACTTCGAGATGGTTGCCATCACCCTGCGTGAGAGCCACTCTGCATTTGACAACGGCTGGAGCGCCATGCTGTACAACGTTGCCAAGGACGAGTATTGCTTCTCCAAGAAATACGATCTGCACATCATCGACCGTGTGGGCGGTGGTGACAGCTTCGGCGGCGGCCTGATCTACAGCTTGCTGAACGGCAAGGACACCCAGGCTGCGGTGGAATTCGCTGTGGCGGCTTCCGCTCTGAAACACTCCATCGAGGGCGACTACAACATGGTCACCGTGTCTGAGGTGGAGAAGCTGGCCGGCGGCGACGGCTCCGGACGTATCCAGCGCTAATTTTACTGATCCCGAGACGACGGCAATTAGCGCTTGCCGTCGTCCCGTGTTTAAAAAACTCAAGATCACTCAAACCCAAAAACACCGCTCCGCAAGGGGCGGTGTTTTTGGTTGTGCACGGAAATTTTACACGGCCTGCCGCCGCTTTTTACACCCGGGGCGGAATGGGGAAAATTTTCGGCGCTTTTTCTGAAAAGCAGGCGGGTCACGTCTGCTTTTTGTTGTTTTTGGACAAAAGAAAAGAAACGATGTAAAGTCATTTTTTTCGAACATTTGACGAAAAGGTGTCTGGTTTAAAATGAGCAGAATGCTACAATAAAAAAGGCGGCAAAAGTCCGGACGGCCGCCCAAAATGCCCTTCTTGAGAGGAGGAACTTTTTCGATTGGAAGAAGTCAATTTTTTGCACATTTCCGATACCCATTTGTGCTTTGAGGAAAACCGGCAGCCCATCTGCTCTTCGCCCCAGCGGGTGGAACGTGTATACGCCGCGGCCGCGGCGCTGGACCAAAAGCCGGCCTTTGTCCTGATCACCGGCGACTTTGTACACGAAGGCGACGCCGCTGCTTACGCTGCTGCTCGTCTGTTTGTCCAGACCATGGAACAGCGTTACGGTTTGCCCACCTATGTGGCCCTGGGCAACCATGACCGACACGATGCCTTTTACCGGGGCTTTTGCGAAACACCTGCTCACTCGGGCCCTTACTACTACAAAATCAAAATGCCCGGCCTGCGCCTTTTGGTGCTGGACTCGGCCGTGGACGACCAAGTGCTCGGACGGCTGGATACCGAACAGCTTCAGTGGCTGGAAGAACAGTTGGAAAAAGGGTGTACGACCCCCACGGTGGTGGCTTTGCATCATCCACCCTGCGGCACCACGGTGCACGCCACCAATGGCAACAATTTGCAGCAGCCAGATTTGTTCCAGCACATTCTGGAGCGCTATCCGGTAAAAGCGGTCCTGGCAGGGCACAAGCACTTTGCCACCGCCGCGATGCTGCCCGGCGGCACGCCCGCCTACACCGGCGCAGGAGTGGCCTTTGCCATCGACATGCCTCAGGGCGGTGCGCTGAACTTTGTGGACGGCTTGCAGGCTCAGTTCTGCGCCGTGTACGACAACGAATTTTACTGGTCTCCCTTCTGCCTGGATGAAAGAACGGTTTTGGGGCGCATGACGCCCCGGCAGATGCGGGAATACCACGCGGAGAAATAAATTTTGTGAGAGAGAGGAAAGAACGATGATTTTTAAAAAATGGATGGCCTTGGCTTTGGCCGGTGTTCTGGCGTTTTCCCTGGCCGCTTGCGGACAGAGCGAGGAAGGCGCGGCCCAGCAGACCGCTGCGGCGGCCGGCAGCGAAGACACTGCCACGGAACCCGTGGAGATCACCTTTTACAGCTACACGCTGCTGAACGCAAACTCCCAGGAAGGGACCCAAAAGCTGCTGGATGAGTTCATGGAACAAAATCCGGACGTGAAAGTTACGGGCATCCCGGTGTCCAACTCCGACATGGCTGCCCGCCTGCAGGCCGACATGGCCGCCGGGGAAATTCCCGACGTGGCACAGCTTCCGTTCCGCGCCATGGATTTCGCCGTGAACAGCCTGGGCGCCGTACCCATCAACGATTTGACCAGCGAAGAGGAGTTTGACAAAAACTTCGAGACCTTCTCGCCCAACGGTCTGGCTCTGGGCGAGTTTGACGGCAAGACCTACTGCCTGCCCTTCACCTTCAGCACGCCCATTCTGTTCTACAACGGAACCCTGTTCGAGCAGGCAGGTCTCGACCCCAACGACCCGCCCGAGACCTGGGATGAGGTGCTTGCCTATGGCCAGGCCATCAAAGAAGCCAACCCCGACGTGGAGGCTCTGCACGTGGCCACCACCGGTGCATCCAGCGGTGAGTGGATCGCCCAGGCGCTGATTTATTCCAACGGCGGCAGCATCCTGTCCGATGACCGCACCACCGTCACCTTCAACGAAGAGGGCGGCATGGGCGCCATGCAGATGCTGCGCGACATGGCCGACGCGGGCGTTCACGGAACCCTGACCGAGGAAGAGGCCAGCGAGGCTTTCTCCAACGGAACACTGGCCATGTATCTCCAGTCCAGCGCAGTGCACGCCAGCATGAAAAAGGCTGCCGAGGCCGGCGGCTGGGAGCTGTACGGTGCAGCCATGCCCGCCTTTGAAGGCAAAGAAGCCGTGCCCACCAACTCCGGCAGCGCGCTGTTCGTATTCACCCAGGATGAAGCAAAACGCGATGCGGTGTGGCGCTTTTTGCAGTACATGTCCAGCGACCGCGGCTATGAGATCATCACAGAAGAAATCGGTTATCTGCCTTTGCGCCCGGCGCTTGTAGAAGAGGGCGGCGCTCTGTACGAATTCGCACAGGAAAATCCGCTTTTGGGTGTGAACATGGAGCAGATGACCCGCATGCAGCCGACCACGCCCTTCCCCACAGAGAACTGGCAGACCTTGAGTGCTTCCTTGTACGAGATGGTGGACAAAGTGCTGTGGACCGACGAGCCGGTGGAGCAGATCGTCAACGATACCGCCGCCCAGGACCAGGAACTGTTGAACGGCTGAGAAGCATATGAGAAGCGATACATTGACTTGCGCGCCGGGGCTTGCGCTGCCCCGGCGCGGCCGCGAACAAGCGGCTGTGAAAACAAAGCGCAAAGCTCTTTCCCGGGTGTGCTGGCAGCCCTATGTGTACCTGCTGCCCGCCCTAGTTTTGATGTGCGTGTGGATTTACTGGCCGCTTTTGCGCACCTTTTATCTGAGCTTTTTTAACTGGAACATGCTGCCCACCACCACGCCCCAGTTCTGCGGGCTGGACAACTTCGCAAAACTTCTGCGCACACCGGGCTTTTCCAATGCGGTGGTGAACACCCTTTTGATGATGGTGGGGCTGCTGCCCTTTTCCATCGTGCTGCCGGTGATGGTGTCCATCTTTGCCAAAAGCATCACCAAGCGGGCCAGCGCCTTTTACCGGGGCATGATCTTCGTGCCCATGATTCTGGCCCCCGTGGCCGCGGCGGCGGTATTCCGCTGGATTTTGCACCCGGCGGGCGGCCTTTTGAACCAGCTTTTGGAAAAACTGGGCGTCCAGGAATCCATCTCGTTCCTCAATGACCCCAAGTACGCGCTGGGATGCATCATCTTCATCACGGGCTGGAAGATGACCGGTTTCTTCACACTGCTGTTTTACAGCGCCGTGCAGAACATCGACGACGGATACTACCAGGCCGCAGCCATGGACGGCGCGGGTTTCTGGCAGCAGACCTTCCGCATCACACTGCCCCTTCTGTCACCCACACTGGTGTTCAACACCATGCTCAGCATTCTGTTTGCATCCAGTTGGAGCTTTACCTATGTGGACACCCTGACCCAGGGCGGACCGCTGAACGCCACCATCAACGCTTATTATTTCATGTGGGACAAGGGCTTCCGCACTTCGTCCTCGGGGCTCACCAGCTCCTCGGCAGTGGTGTTCTTTTTGGGCTTTGGGCTCATCGCTCTGGTGCTGAGCCACGTGGGGCAAAAACTGAGCTATTACGACAATTAGGAGCGAATCGTACATGGAAACACAGGTGCTTGTTTACCGCGGCCCCGTCCGCTGGGCGGGCCACGTTCTTCTGGCGGCGGTCAGCGTGCTGTCGCTGTTTCCGCTGGTGTGGATGGTGCTCAATGCCTTCAAGCCTACGGATGAGATCCTCTATTTTTCCTTTTTGCCCCAAAATGTGACCTTGCAGAACTTTGTGGATGCGCTGGCCATGATCCCGCTGCCCACCATGATCGTCCGCAGCTTTGCCAGCGGCATTTTCCAAATGACAGGCCAGCTTCTCACGGGCATTCTGGCGGCTTACGCTTTGACCCGTTGGGACTTTCCCGGCAAAAAGTTGTTCTACGGACTGTTCACGGTCACCTGGCTTGTGCCGTTTCAGGCCACCATGCTGCCAAACTACGTGAACCTGGTGCAACTGGGCTTGCGGGACACGGTCACGGGCATTGTACTGCCCAATCTGGCGTCTGCCTTCGCCATTTTGACGCTGTATCAAAGTTTCAACGCCTTCCCAAAAACCATCTTTGAGGCGGCACAGGTGGACGGGGCAAACTCTCTGAAAACCCTTTTGCAGGTGGTGCTGCCCAATTTGAAAGGGCCGGTGGCCTCTCTGGGCATCATTTTGTTTATCAACTGCTGGAACGAGTACTTCTGGCCGCTGCTCATCACCCGCAGCATCGACAAGGCCACCGTGCAAATTGGCCTGAGCATGTTCCTTTCCAGCGACGGAAACCTCTGGGGGCCGCTGCTGGCCGCCGCGGTGCTGGCCAGCCTGCCCATCCTGATTTTGTACCTTGTTTTGCAAAAGCAGATCATTGACTCTTTTATGAAAAGTGGGATCAAATGAACGCTTCACTGTTACAGGGCACCCGCAACACACGGGATCTGGGGGTGCTCCTTCCCGGCGGCAAGCCTTGCCGCCTGTTGCGGTCCGACCATTTGGCCGCTCTCACCGACGCGGACATCCGCCTTTTGCAAGACTGGGGCATTGGCTGCATCCTCGATTTGCGCCGGCCCGATGAACAACTGCGCCAACCCACCCCTGCCGCTTTGCAAAACGCGGTGGTGCCGGTGCCCATCGACAACACCCCCTTGTTCACCGTGCGCCGCATGGACCCCACCTTCCGGCTGGGCGAATTGTATCTGCACATGCTGCACGTACAGGGGCCACGCTTTGTCCGGGCCGTGCATTTGGCTGCGGACAGTCTGCGCCGGGGGCAGGGCGTATTGTTCCACTGCTCTGCCGGCAAAGACCGCACGGGGCTTTTGGCCGCGCTGCTCCTTCTGTGCGCGGGCGTGCCGCGCGCCGAGGTGATTGGGGACTACCTGCGCACAAAAGACATGCTGGCAGGCGCGCCTGAGCTGGACGTGGCCACCATCCCGCCGAACACGGCCCCCGATTTTTACAAGGCCTTGCTGGGCTGTGAGGCCGAGGCCATGGAAAGGGCTCTGGACGAGTGGGACAAACTGGGCGGTGCGGCCCGCTGGCTGGAAAATGCAGGCGCCGACCCGGCGGACATTGCTTTTTGGAGTTTTCAAAACACATAAAAAAACGCGCTCTGTCCGAAACAGAGCGCGTTTTTGACTTTCAAAAAAATCAGATCTCTACTTCGAAAGCAGCTTCCAGGCTCTTGCCTGCATCCAGCACTTCGTGGGTGCCGCGCATGCTGCCGGGATAGCCGTTCCAGGGCTCCATGCAAACAAATTTCTCGGCGCCCTGCTGCCAAAGCACTGCGTTGGTAAAGTGCTCGTCAAAGCGCACGGTCACGTGGTGGCCGTTGCCCTTGTCGGTGAAGGACATGGGGCTCTTCACGCCTGCATAGTGGCGGGTGGTCTGGTCCGGATCGTAGGGGAAGTCCACGCCCGTGAAGGGAGTCAGCGCGCCGGTGTCTGCGTCGCGCACGCTCTCGGCGGTCAGGTCCCACACAAGGTTGTCCACCGCGCTGATGGAGAAATAAGGATGGAAGCCAAAAGAGAACGGCATGGCCTTGTCGCCGGTGTTCTCATACTTCTGGGCAAAGCGCAGCACGTTGCCTTTGAGCGTGTAAGTCACGGTGACACGGAAGGAATAGGGATAGCTCTTGCGGCTCTCGTCGTTGTCGGTGACCGTCACAGTCACAGATGCGCCGTCCTGCGTGTTCTGGCCTGCATACTCCCAGGGTGTGGTGTGCAAAATGCCGTGGACCACCATGGGATAATGGCCGCCTTCAAACTCGTTGCCTTCCTCCGGGGTCGGGCCGCACACAGGGAAGCACACGGGCACGCCGCAGCGGGGACGCTCGGGCAACTCAAAGTTCGGATGGCGCAGCCAGGAATACTCCTCGCCGTTTTTGGTCATACTGACCACCATACCGCCCTTTTCGGGCACCACGGTAGCCGTGGTGCCGGCTTCGGAATCGGCCAGCACGTAGGCGGTGTATTCGCCAAAGGGTGTTTTCGTAACAGTAAACATGATCATCAACCTCCATGGAACGTATTATGCGCACAGCCCGAATATTGTTTCGGACTGATGTGATACTCTGCTTTGAACGCGCGGTAAAAATTGGCGTAATCTCCAAATCCGCAGTGGCGGTACACGTCGGTGGGCGCCACGCCCCCCGCCAGCATCTGCTTTGCAATCACAAGCCGCTTTTGCACGATGTACCGATATACACTGGTTCCTACCACCCGGTTGAAAGCGTGGGAAAGATGGTACTTGCTCACAAAGAATTTGCTCGCCAAAAGCTCCAGCGACAACGGGTCCGTGTAGTGCTCGTTGATGTACCGCAGCACCTGAGGCACCACCCCCGCGTCCTTCTCGCCTGCGCCGTCCGGCGGCAGCGATTCGGCCATGCGGTTCAGTTCCACCATCACCTGCAACAAAAGGCCCCGGCACATCACCTCGGCACCGTAACGCTGGCTTTCGTTTTCTAAGGCCAGTTGTTCCAACAGCCGTTGAAATTCCGCCCGCACCGCCGGTGCCAGCCGAAGAAGATTGGTGTGGCCCGGCACGCTCACGTCAAAACAGCGGGTCAGGCTGGTGGCATCGGTGCTCAAACTTTCCAAAAACGTCTTGTCCAGCCACAATACCATGCGCTCGTATACGCCGGCGTCTTTCTCAATGCGGGGCTGGTGCAGTTCGGTGGGCCCGATCAGCAAAATGTCCCCCGGCAACAGATGATAGTTCCGGCTCTCTACATTATAGCAGACATGGCCGCCCAAAAACAGATATACTTCGTAAAAATCGTGATGATGCAGCGAAATTTCTCCCGGTTGTGCGTCGCAATAGCGGTAAATTTCAAAGCTGCGCCGCAGCATGTGCTGGCGGGATGTAAAGTGCTGATTTCGGCTTGCCATGCCTGTGCCTCCTCGTGGATTTTTCCATTTTCAGTTTACAACAATATTCGCAATGTGTAAAGCAATTTAAGCTATTTTCATTGTAAATCAAAGTGGTACACTAAACTTGTGAAAAACAGCGCAATCCGTTACAATAGAACCAGATACAGAAAGCGCAGGAAGGCGCTTTTTATTCGAAAAACAGGAGGTTTTGTCTATGAAAATGTCGTTCCGCTGGTACGGCGAATCCGACCCCATCAGTCTGGAGTACATCAGCCAGATCCCTGGCATGCACAGCATTGTCAGCGCTGTGTACGATGTAAAACCCGGTGAGGTGTGGCCTGAGGAGAGCCTGGCCAAAATGAAAGAGCAGTGCGAGGCCCACGGCCTTGTGTTTGACGTGGTGGAATCCATTCCTGTGCACGAAGACATCAAGCTGGGCCGCAACAATGTGGACGAGCTTTTGGAAGTATACTGCGAGAACATCCGCCGCTGTGCGAAATACGGCGTCAAATGCGTGACATACAACTTCATGCCGGTGTTTGACTGGACCCGCACCCAACTGGACAAAAAGGCGCCGGACGGCTCCACCAGCCTTGTGATGTACTGGGATCAGATGAAGGGCCTGGATCCTTTGAAGGATGACATCCATCTGCCCGGCTGGGATTCCAGCTATACCCAGGACGAAGTGCGTGAGTTGATCAGCGCCTACGGCGAGATCGGCGAAGAAGGTCTGTGGAAAAACCTGGAGAAGTTTTTGAAGAAGGTCATCCCCGTGGCCGAGGAGTGCGGCGTGGTCATGGCCATTCATCCGGACGATCCTCCCTATCCCATCTTCGGTCTGCCCCGCATCATCACCTGCGAGAAAAACCTCGACCGTATGTTGAAACTGGTGGACAGCCCCGCCAACAGCCTGTGCCTGTGCACCGGTTCTCTGGGCTGCGCCAAGTCCAATGATATCCCCGCCATGGTGCGCAAATATTCTGCTATGGGCCGCATCGGCTTCATGCACATCCGCAACGTAAAAATCATGGAGGATGGCAGCTTTGAGGAGCGCGCTCATCTGTCCAGTTGCGGCAGCCTGGACATCTACGAGATCGTCAAAGCACTGGTGGAGACCGGATTCGACGGCTATGTCCGTCCGGACCACGGCCGCATGATCTGGGGCGAGACCGGCAAACCCGGTTACGGTCTGTTTGACCGCGCTCTGGGCGCCACCTACATCAATGGCCTGTTCGAGGCTTGCGAGAAGGACCGCAAATAAACCTTTTTGAGCAAAGGAGACATTATCATGCAAAAGAATGTTTTGGATACCAATTTGACCGGAAAAGTAGCCGTTGTGACCGGTGCGGGCGGCGTTCTGTGCAGCGCTTTTGCCAAGACGCTGGCTCGTGCGGGCGCCAAAGTGGCCCTGCTGGATTTGAACGAAGAGGCTGCTCAGAAATTTGCCGATGAGATCGTCGCCGAGGGCGGCGAGGCAAAAGCCTACAAATGCAACGTGCTGGACAAGGACGTTTGCTACGCTGTGGCCGACCAGGTGGAAAAAGACCTGGGTTCCTGCGACATCCTCATCAACGGCGCCGGCGGCAACAACCCCCGCGCCACCACTGACAAAGAGTATTTTGAAGCGGGCGACATCGACGCCGACACCAAGAGCTTCTTTGATCTGGACGCTTCGGGCGTTGAGTTCGTGTTCAACCTCAACTTCCTGGGCTCTTTGATCCCCACCCAGGCGTTTGCCCGTCAGATGATCGGCAAAGAGGGCTGCAACATCATCAACATCAGCTCCATGAATGCCTTCACCCCGCTGACCAAGATCCCGGCTTATTCCGGCGCGAAAGCGGCCATCTCCAACTTCACTCAGTGGCTGGCCGTTCACTTCTCCAAAGTGGGCATCCGCGTGAACGCTCTGGCTCCGGGCTTCTTCTCCACCAAGCAGAACGCCAAACTGCTGTGGAACGATGACGGCACTCCCACGGCTCGTACCGGCAAGATTCTGGCCGCGACCCCCATGGGCCGTTTCGGCGAGAGCGAAGAGCTGGACGGCGGCCTGTTGTTCCTGTTGAACAACGAGGCAGCTTCCTTCATCACCGGCGTGGTGCTGCCCATCGACGGTGGCTTCTCTGCCTATTCTGGTGTATAATTTTTACGCTCAAACGCGCAAAAGAGAGGGCTTTGGCCCTCTCTTTTTTTGCAAAAAGACAGGCGGCAGACCCAAAAAAGCGTCTGCCGCCCTTGCTTTTTTAAAGGGAATGGCGCACAATGATACATGACAGGAGGGTAAGGGGATGGAAAAAACACTTATCCGACCGGTGTTCACCGGTGCTGAACTGCGGCGGCTGATCGTGCCGCTGGTGTTTGAACAGCTTTTGGCGGTCACCGTAGGCATGGCCGATACCATGATGGTGGCCACCGTGGGCGAGGCGGCAGTGTCCGGCATTTCGCTGGTGGACCAGGCCAATGTGCTTTTGATTCAGGTGTTCGCGGCCATGGCCACAGGCGGTGCGGTGGTGGCCAGCCAGTACCTGGGCCGCCGGGACCGGGAAGGCGCCCGGGACGCGGCGCGTCAACTGATTTATGTGATACTGGCCATGTCTGTGGTGCTGGCGGTGGTGTGCGTGGCGTTTAACCGCCATTTGCTGCGCTTTATGTTCGGTCAGGTGGAGCCGGATGTGATGGCTGCCGCCGAGACTTATTTCTGGATCAGCGCATTGTCCTATCCTTTTATTGCCGTGTACAACGGCGGTGCGGCGCTGTTCCGCAGCATGGGCAATTCCAGAGTGTCGCTGCTGGCCTCGTTTATTATGAACGCAATCAACATCGGCGGCAATGCGCTGCTGATTTATCAATTCAATATGGGTGTGGCCGGTGCCGCCACGGCCAGTCTTGCTTCCCGCATGACGGCCTGTTTCATGGTGCTGGTGCTTTTGCGCAACCCGCACAACGCCATTTGCCTGGAACATGTGCTGCGCCTGCGCTTTGATGGTGGCAAAATCCGCAGCATTTTAAAAGTGGGTGTGCCCAACGGCATCGAAAACGGCATGTTCCAAATCGGCAAACTTTTGGTGGCGGGGCTGGTGGCCTCTTTCGGAACTTCCTCCATCGCGGCCAATGCCATCTGCAACAACGTCAGTTCCATCGTCAGCATTCCGGCCTCGGCCATCGGCCTTGGCATGGTCACGGTGGTGGGCCGGTGCATGGGCGCAGGAGAGAAAAAACAGGCCCGCACCTACACCCGCAATCTCATGGCGCTGGCCTGGGGTACCATTGTGCTCATGAACGGTGCCATCCTGTTTTTGGCCGGGCCTCTGGTGGGCTTTTACGCCATGCCCGCCGCCACCACGGCGCTGGCCATGGAGATCATGCGCGAATTCTGCTTTTGGAGCGTGCTCAGT
Organism: uncultured Ruthenibacterium sp.; assembly: GCF_963558415.1. Lineage (NCBI taxonomy): Bacteria > Bacillati > Bacillota > Clostridia > Eubacteriales > Oscillospiraceae > Ruthenibacterium > uncultured Ruthenibacterium sp. The sequence goes on from NZ_CAUWGY010000005.1 coordinate 10,937, forward strand.
TGGACGCCCTCCTTTATTCTTCCCAATGCACTGCGGGCTGCGGGCGACGCCCGTTTTACCATGTGCGTGAGCATGATTTCCATGTGGATCTTCCGCATCGGCATGTCCTACGTGTTGGGATATGCCCTGAACATGGGGCTAAAAGGTGTGTGGCTGGCCATGTACATCGACTGGTGTGTGCGTGCGGTCATCTTTTTGTGGCGGGCCAAAGGCGACAAATGGCAGCAGAAAAAAGTCATTGAATAAAGAAAACAGGCGGTACGGCATCTTGTTTGTTTATCGATAAAGGGACACAAGGCCTTTCAGGTGCGCAGTGCGAAACTATTTTAGGAGCATCGAAGATGGAATATGTATATTTTTTGCCCCCGATTGAAGTTTTAATATTTAATTTAATCAATCTGGACCGTTGTCTTACCAGGAAATATTCCATCTTTAAAACCGCATTGGTGCTTTGCTGTTTTACCGCTCTTTTCAGCCTGCCTTGGATTCTTTCCCCGGGGAAAGAATTTTATGGAAAAGGCCAGCTTTCTGTATTGGGATTTCTGTACATCGTTCCCTTAAAATTTTTGTACCAAGAAAAGCTGGAACTGCTTTTTACCAACGTGTGTATGAATTGGTCCTATTCTTTGGCAATCATGGCCATTTCTGTACAGACAGCGTATTTTTTGGGCTTTCCAAATTACGATTTATCCTTGGCACTGGTCGAAGCAATCCTCTTGGGGGCAGCGTTTGTTCCGTTTAGAAAATATATGATCCCTCAATTTTGTTACATCCTCCAAAATACGCAGAAAGTTCAAAAAAAGCAGTTTGCATATTTGAAAACAAGCATTTATTTTCAATTTTTTATGCTTCTTGTCCTTCATGTGATTTTTTTGGATAGCAAAAAATACATACTCCAAATTGCCGCGCTGGTCATGTTTGTCGTATCGAACTATCTGCTCTATCGAATTGTTTACGAGGTCATAAACAATTCGATCAAAGTGAATAAACTTGAAAAGGAAGTTTCAAAGGATGTCTTAACAAAACTTGGAAACCGCATGCAATTGATGAAAGACATGCGTTCTCTCATGCAAGAAAATCGGACGTTTTCGATTGTTTTCCTTGATTTAGACAGCTTTAAACTCATCAATGACAAGTATGGCCACGATATTGGCGACAGGTATCTGATACATTTTGGAAAAGTGGTTTCGGAGGAACTGGGAGACAAGGGAAAGCTTTATCGATACGGCGGGGATGAGTTTATCGCAATCTATTATGGTGTACTGACCGAGCACAAAGTTGACAGAATCGTTCAATGCAACAATTGGGATGAAGGCGCACCTTGCGCGTTTAATCAGGTCAGTGCAGGTTTTGTTGTGTGTGAGCCGCCGTATGACGCTCAAAATCCGAGCGATATCATCATGTCCGCGGACGATATCATGTATCAAAACAAACAAACCCGGAAAGAGGTCAAGGCGTAAAAGCTCTTTGCGTGCAACAAAATACAGGGCTGCGGCTAAAATGCCATAATCCAGTCCCCTTTGCCAAGGAAACCCGGCCTTAGACTCCGAATAAAGTGCGGGCGTTTTCCTCCGTGATGCGCAGAATCTCCTCTTCGGTCATGCCGCGAATCTCCGCCAGACGCCGGGCCACGTACAAAATCAGGCCCGAGTGATTTTCCTTGCCGCGGAAGGGCACAGGTGCAAGATATGGGCAGTCGGTCTCCAGCAGGATTTTGTCCAGAGGACACGCGGCCGCGGCTTCCACGGTTTTGCGGGCGTTGGCAAATGTCAAAACGCCGCCGAACCCGATGTACAGCCCCTGGGCGGTCAGCCAGGCCACGTCGTCGGCGCTGCCGGAATAGCAGTGCACCACCCCTTTGGGACGGTGCTTTTTCAACAGAGCATAGGTGTCGGCGTGGGCTTCCCGGTCGTGGACAATGATGGGCAAATCATGGGCCCGGGCCACTTCCAGCTCCGCCTCGAACAGAGCGGCTTGCTCGTCCTTGGGAATGGGCCAGTAATGGTCCAGCCCGCACTCGCCTACGGCCACCACCCGCTTGTCTGCGTACAGAGGCTCGATGGCCGCAAGCTCGCCAGTCCCCGCCAAAGCGGGTGCGGGTGGAGGCGTCCTCTTCAATCAGGCTCTGGGGATGAATGCCCGCGGCCACGTACAGCCAGGGGTACTTGTCCGCCAGCGCCAGGCACTGGTTGGCGGTGTCATAGTCCGTGGCGCAGTCCACCACGGCGCAAACTCCCTGGCCGGGCAGCGAGTCCAGAAGCTGGGTACGATGGTCGTCGAACCGGTGGGATATGTAGTGAGAATGAGTGTCAAAAATCATAAAATACCTCTTGAAAAAAGCGCCCCGATGGGGCGCTTTTGTGTTTTGTTAGGAAATCAGGCTGCCGGGCTTCACTTCGTCCGGGAAGAAAATCACAGACGCGCCGCCGTCGGGCAGATTGGCGGCCATAATCATGCCCTCGCTCACGTATTTGCCCTTCATCATGGGACGGGGAGCCAGGTTGGCCACGATGGCCACGGTGCGGCCAATCAAATCCTCGGGTTTGTACCATTTGGCAATGCCCGAGAGCACCAGACGCTCCCGCTCGCCGTCAAACAGGGTGATTTTCAACAGTTTGCGGGACTCCTTAATGGTCTCGCAAGTCAGCACTTTCGCAGCGCGCAGCTCGCACTTGGCAAAGTCGTCGATGGTGATTTGAGGCCGGTGCTCCAGAGGCTCGGCGTTCTCATCGGGCTTGGGTGCTTCGGGTTTCGGAGCGGCTTTGGCCCGGGCTTCCGCCTCGGCCTTGGCCAGCTCTTCCAGCTCTTTGGCCGCGTCGATGCGGGGGAACAGCGCTTCGCCCTTGTGTACGGTGTATGTGGCGTGGGTGCCGAAGCCCTTCAAATCGTCATAGCCCATGGCTTCGCCTGCAATGCCCAGTTGCGCTGCCATCTTCGGCGTGGTGTCGGGCAGGAAGGGAGCCAGCAGAGTGGCCACATAGCGCAGGCTCTCGCACAGGTTATAAAGCACCGCAGCCAGGCGGGGTTTGTTGGCTTCGTCTTTGGCCAGCACCCAGGGAGCGGTCTCATCGATGTACTTGTTGGCACGCTGGATGCCCTTGAAAATTTCCGCCAGAGCCTGGGGAATCAAGAGCTGGTCCATATTCGCAGTGACCGCGGCAGGCATGGCCTCGATCACATCTTTCAAATCCTCGTCAAATTCGCCGGCGGTGCGCTCTTCGGGCAATGTGCCGCCAAAGTATTTTTCCACCATGGCCACCGTACGGCTCAGCAAATTGCCCAGATCGTTGGCCAAATCGGAGTTGATGCGGGCAATCAGCGCCTCGTTGGAGAAGTTGCCGTCGTTGCCAAAGGGAATCTCGCGCAACAAAAAGTAGCGGATGGCGTCCACGCCGTAGCGCTCGCACAGAATCACCGGGTCCACCACGTTGCCCTTGGATTTGGACATTTTTCCGCCGTCCAAAAGCAGCCAGCCGTGGCCAAACACCCGTTTGGGCAAGGGCAGATCCAGAGCCATCAGCATGGCCGGCCAGATAATGGTGTGGAAACGCAGGATCTCCTTGCCGACCATGTGCAGGTCCGCAGGCCAGTATTTGTCATAGTCATGGTAAGCGTCGTTTTCATAGCCCAGAGCGGTGATGTAGTTGGACAGAGCGTCCACCCACACGTACACGGTGTGCGCCGGGTCAAAGTCCACGGGAATGCCCCACTTCACCGAGGTGCGGGACACGCAGGTGTCCTGAAGACCCTGGTTGATGAAGGCGATCATCTCGTTTTTGCGGCTCTCGGGCTGAATGAAGTCGGGCACGTCCTCGTACAGCTTTAGAAGGCGCTCAGCGTATTTGCTTGTCTTGAAGAAATAGGCCTCTTCCTCGGCCTCGTACACATCGCCGCCGCAGTCCGGGCACTTGCCGTCCTTGAGCTGGCTGTCCGTCCAGAAGCTCTCGCAGGGTTTGCAGTAATGGCCCTTGTAGCAGCCTTTATAAATATCGCCCTTGTCGTACAGCGTTTTAAAAATCTTCTGCACGGCCTTCACATGGTAATCGTCGGTGGTGCGGATGAACCGGTCGTTGGAAATGTTCATCAGTTTCCACAGATCCTTGACGCCGCCTTTGCCCTCGACGATCTCGTCCACGTACTGTTTGGGAGTCACGCCTTTGGCCGCGGCTTTGTCCTGAATCTTCTGGCCGTGCTCATCGGTGCCGGTCAGAAACAGCACGTCGTAGCCCTGCATCCGTTTGTAGCGGGCCAGCGCGTCGCAGGCCACGGTGGTGTAGCTGTGGCCGATGTGCAGCTTGTCGCTGGGATAGTAAATGGGCGTAGTGATGTAATAGGTTTTCTTTTCCATATGTTTTCTTCCTTTCAAAGCGTGCGAATGGAACACGCTGTGATTTATGTTCCGCACAAGGTCTGTGCCTTGTGGTCAACAGCATCGAACAGTTCCCGGTAGAGTTCGCTCTCGCCGGGATAGGGGTGGGTCAAAAGCGCCTTTTCCAAAGCGGCGCGGGCCCTTTGGGCGTCCTTCTCATTGCCAGTCTGAAGCCGGGCGGCGGCGTACAGCGCGCACTGGCTGGGAGGCGAAGTGCGGCCCGCACGCAAAGCGCCCAACAGCTTGGGCGTGCACAAAGCGCCTGCCTCGGCACCGGGGCCAACGGTCAAAAGGGTCAAAAGCAACAGATCGCCCTGGGCGGCCAGCCGCTGGGCCGGCACTACCTGAGGATATTCCAAAAGTTTTTTCAAAAGAGCCATGGTTTCATCGTATGCGCCTTCGTCCATGCGGCGGGCGGCCTCCAGAATCACCAGGCCAAAGGTCAGCGGCGGGGTGCGCTTTGTCAGTTCGGGCAAAGGCTCGGTCCAATCGGCAGGCAGATCCCGGGGACGCATTCCCTCGGAAAGCCGGGCGTTGGCCTCGAGCGTGATCCAGAAGGCCCGGCGCGCTTCGTCGCTTTTGCGCAGGTCCAGAAGATTTCTTCCGTCGTTGCACACGCCCGGAAAAGGCAAAAGGTTCATCAGCGCCACGGCCAGGCTCGTCACGGCCGCAATGGCGCACATCAATCCGGGGATGCCGTTCACGGCCAGAGCCGCAGCCCACAAAAGCACCGCGGCCAGCCCATTGGCCAACGCACCGCCCAGATTGTACAGAGCGTAGGGGAAGGATTTGTCCGGCGCGCCCGGAGGCGTCATCAGGCACTGGCCGCCGGTGCCTGCCACCTGACAGCGGCCCCGCACCAGCTTGCCGTCCCGTTTGGTCCAGATGGTCTTGCCCACCCGGAAAGAGACAAATTCATATCCTGTGAGCAGGCCGCACACAAGATGCCCCGCCTCGTGCAGGGGAATGGACAGATAAATCACCACATACATCCATACCAGCGCACCCGCCCAGATGCCCGCAAAGGACAGGCCAGGCAGATCCAGCGCGCCGGGCACAAACCGGTCCATCAGCAGTGCCATCGCCACGCCCAGCGCCGCGCCAATCAGAATAAAACACACTTTTCCGAGAAACTTTTTCATAAAAGGCTCCTGTCCGCCTCAAAGGGCAGGGTCATCGGGTCATTTTTCGTCAATGAAGAAGCGCTTGTACCAAACAAGGAAGGTGAATACGGTCCCGTTGGGGGGGAGCGGGGGGCTGGCGCATCCCCCGCCAAAGCGTCGGATTATTTCTCATCGATGAAGAAGCGCTTATACCATACCAAAAAAGTAAATACCGTCCAGATTTTGCGTTGGTTGTTGGCCTTCTCGTGGAAGTGGTCGTCCAACAGCTTCATCAGCGCGTCGGTGTCGAAGAAAATGGCTGCGTAGTCGCTGGTGAAGTAATCCTTGACCAGATTGTAATATTTTTCCTCCCGCAGCCAGTAGCGGATGGGCACCGGGAAGCCTTTCTTCGGCCGGTTGGCCCACTCGTCGGGCAGGGTCTTGTTGGCCGCGTGGCGCATGACGATTTTCGTGTTCGTACCGTGGATGCGGTAGCGGGTGGGAATGGTCTCGGCAAACTCCATGACCTGCTTGTCCAGGAAGGGAACACGCAGCTCCAGGCTGTGGGCCATGCACATTTTGTCCGCCTTCAAAAGAATGTCGCCGGGCAGCCACAAATTCATATCCAGATACTGCTTTTTGGTCACTTCGTCCTGGTCCTTCACCCGGGCGTACACCTGGTCGGTCAGAGCGCGGGGCGCCGGGCCCACCCGGTAGGCGGGCTTCAAAACGGCCTCGGCCTCTTTCTCCGGGAACACCAGCGCCTGTCCCATGAAGTAATCCTCGGGCCGCTCGGAACATTTCAACAAAAAGTTCTTGCCCTTGAAGTAGGGCAGCTTTTTGGCCACGTCCGCGGCCAGACGGCGCACAGGACGAGGAACCTTTTTGAACTTCTCCATGGCGGGGGTGTCGGCGTACCACTCGTACCCGGCAAAAATTTCGTCCGCGCCCTCGCCGGACAAGACCACGGTCACGTGCTCCCGGGCCAGCTTTGCCAAAAAGTACAAAGGCACGCTGGAAGGATTGGACTGGGGCTCGTCCATGTGATACTGAATGTCGGGGAAAGCGTCAAAGCACTCCTCGGCGGTCAAAAGCTTTCGGTAGTTTGTCACGCCCAGCTTTTCGGACAACTCGGCCGCGTAGTTTGTCTCGTTGAATTTGTGATAGTCAAAGCCCACGCTGAAGGTGTTGTCCGGCATCAGGCAGGCGGTGATATAGCTGGAGTCCACGCCGCCGGACAAAAAGGAGCCTACCTTCACGTCCGCGATGCGGTGGGCCTGCACAGACTCGTGCACGGTCTCATCCAACTTGTCGGCGCAAGCTTCAAAGTCCTGCTCCTGTGGCTCAAACTCGCAGTCCCAATAGCGCTGAATGGTCAATTTGCCATGTTCGTACACCACGTAGTGGGCTGCGGGCAGTTTGTACACGCCCTTGAAGAAGGTCTCCTCGGTGGCCGAGTACTGGAAGGTCAGATAGGGGCGCAGAGCCTTCTCATTGACCTGTTTGACAAAGTCCGGATGCTCCAGAAAGCTCTTGATCTCACTGCCGAACAAAAGCCCTTTGTTTCCGGGGATGGGATAATAATAAAAAGGCTTGATGCCGAAGATGTCCCGGGCGCCGAACAGACGCTTGTTCTCCTTGTCCCAAATCACAAAGCCGTACATGCCACGCAGCTTGTACACCAATTCGATGCCCCACTCTTCGTACCCGTGCACCAGAACTTCGGTGTCGGCGTTGCAGTGAAACGTGTGGCCCTTGGCCTCAAGCTCCTTGCGCAGGTCCATGAAGTTGTAAATCTCACCATTGAACGTGACGATGACGGTGCCGTCCTCGTTTTTCATGGGCTGGGCGCCCGCCTCGGACAAGTCCAGAATGGACAGGCGGCGAAAGCCCAGAGCCACGTCCTCGTCGGTGTACATGCCGCCCATGTCCGGGCCGCGGTGCACGATGCGGTCCATCATGCGCTGCAAAACAGTCTCTTTGCTGTTCAGAATGCCGGTAAATCCAATAAATCCACACATAGGCGGGTCAGTCCTCCTCAAAACCGATGGGCGTTTTGCCAAAAGCCAAAATCGCATTTTTGGCCAGCACTTCCATCGAGTCGATGTAAAATGAATCCAGATGCTCGTCCCGCTTGATCAAAGACAGCTCGGTGCAGCCCAAAATCACCCGGCCGCAGCCGGCCTGGCGCAGATGGTCCACTACGCTTTGAAAGGCGACCATATCCGCGGGCTTGCCCTGCTTGATGTCATTGTAAATAATGTCCATCACTTTTTGCTGGTCCGCAGGGTCCGGGACCACACACGCAAGGCCCTGGGCCTCGCACTGGCGCTGATAGGTGCGGGTCTCCACAGTGCCGCTGGTGGCCAGAATCCCCACCTTGTCGCAGCACTGTTTTGCGGCGCACACGGTCTCTTCCACCATGTTCAGAATGGGCACCGGGATGGTTTTGTTCAGCCGGTCGTAGAAATAATGGGCCGTGTTGCACGGAATGGCCAGCATTTCGGCCCCAAAGGTCACCAGCCGCGCTGCGTCCGCCGCCATGATGTCAAAGGGGTCGTCCTTGCTCTGACCCAAAATGAAGCGGGTGCGGTCCGGGGTGGTGGCCCGGCTGTTGATGATGATGTCGATGTGGTCCTGGTCGCAGGCGGCCTTGGTGTGCTTTGTCAAAAGCTCATAGAAATAGACCGTGGCCATGGGCCCCAGCCCGCCCAGAATGCCCAGCATCTTCGGAGGCATAAGCGTCCCTCCTCACTTGTAGTAAGTCTTGAATTTTTTAAAGTAGCGCTGCATGTGCACCAGATAGTAGGCCATGCGCTTTGGGTTTGTCAGAAGATCGAACTTGTAACCGAAGCTGGTGGTCTCCCGGCCTTCCCGCACAAGCTGGCGGGCCTTGGCCACAAAGGCCGGGTCTTTCACAAATTTGTACACCACGGCCCGGGGCACCGAGTGCCAGAAGGTCTCCTTTTGATTCATTACGCAGGGGCCCAGGTCCTTGTGCAGCACCCGGTCCTCCACCACGTATTTGGCCAGGTTATAGCCTGCGCCTGTCACGTAATAATTGGAACGGCCCTGCCGCAGATTGATCTCAAACACCCGGTAGGAACCGTCCCGGCTGTCGTACTTCACGTCAAAGTTGGCAAAGCCCGTGTAGCCGATGTCCTCGAGAAAGGTTTTCAGCTTTTCCATCAAAGGCTCATTGTACTCGGTGATGATGGCCGCGTGATTGCCCAAGGCCTTGGGCGTGTGCTCTTCCAGCCCCACATGGCCAAGACACATCATTTTTACATGGCTGTCCTTGTCCACATAGGCGGTCAGCACGTGCATGAAACTGTCGTCTCCGGGCACCATGTCCTGCACCAGCACTTTGTCCGGATACCCCGCTGCGTAAATCTGACCCAGAATCTGGGCGGCCTCTTTGGGATTTTGGGCTGTGTACACCTTTTTCATGCCATCAAAGGGGTGTTTCCAGTACAAAATCGACGAGGAAGGTTTCACGATCACCGGGTAGGAAAAGCCCAGCGCTTGTTCGCTCAGCGCCTCTTCGCTGAGCGCCTGCTCGGCGCAGAAAGTTTTGGGGTAGGGAATCTCATACTGGTCGCACAGAGCGTAAAAATCTGCCTTGCTCACCAGCTTGTCCCGCAAAGCGGGCGTGATGTAGGGCGCCACGCAGTTTTGGGGCAGCTTGTCCCGAATGTCCATCAAAAGGCTGGCGTAGTCGTCGGTGCAGCCCAGCACAATGCAGGTCTTGCCGGCGTTCTGATTGGCAAACTCCGTCACGGTTTTTAAAAGCGTGTCGGGATTATCAATGTCCTTGATATAGGTGCATTTCACAATGCGGGAGTACATGGTGTCGCCCATGGGCCAGCGGCCGAACGCGTGCGACACAACGCCATAGGCCTCGTGAAAAGCACGGGCCACAGAATAACAGTTCATATCCGCGCCGATGAGCACGGGAAGGATCTCGGTTTGAGCCATACAAAAAAGCCTCGCTTTGTCTGAAACTGGGGCGGGGTATACCACCCCATAATATTACTACTATATTATATAGCCAAAACAGGGCTTGTCAACCAAACGAGTTTTTGAAAATTCCCGTTTGAGCGCATTGGCGCTGAGAGAAAAATACATCCCAAAATTCAAAAAAAGCGGCAACGCTCTCGCGCTGCCGCCATTGTTCAATGATTCACTTGTCCAAACCGTTTCTCCGCTTTTTCAGAGTCTCAAACATTTGCTTTCAACCACTGCGGAAAGGGCGGCGTCCCTTTTTTATTTACCAGTGCATGGGTCTAGTTTCCCTTCTTGAGAAATGCCGGTTTACTCGCCTGCAAATCTCTGTCTCAAGCTCATTGCATTCGTTCAACCACAAACATACGAAATCTTGTGCGATCTATATTAATTTGCGATTTATTTGAAATGTGAATGTGTTTGGAAGAATAAGGCCATTTGCCTACTGCATTGGTAGAATAACCTTTCTTTGTTATTTTTGTTCGCGCTTTGCTTATCAACTGCAAACCGCGGGATTTATTGCAGTTTTTCTGCTTTTTTCGGTCCTTGCACTTTGTTTATCAACGTACAAATCACAAAGCCTGCAGATTTTCTGCTGTCATCCTGGCTTTCGTACTCCGCTTGTCAACCACAAACTACGAAACCAGCAACAGATCTGCTCTTTTTGGTTTTTACACTCTGTTTCTCAACGGACAAATTGTAAAACCTTTTGCAGTTTTTTCTGCTCTTATTCCGATTTCCGCACCTTGTTTGTCAACCACAAAACTACGAAAACATATGCAGCTTTTGCTGCTGTAACCGCCGCTTTATTTTTATGGGCACGTTTCCAACAGGTGCCAAATATTTTTGTGGGGCGGTGTTTGAGTGCCTCTCGGCTGCAAGACGCATAGACTCTTTTGGCGGCGCCTCGCTACACGGTGTTCCATCTGCCTCATCTCCTGCGGTTTCTCTTCCCGCAACTCCGGGCAGTGAACCAGCTCTAATCGATGTTCAATCGTAGCGGTCCGTCCTGAGTTATACGCCCTGCACCAACTGCACAGGTTCTTCTGCTTGGTACATGGGCTTCAACTCCCTTCTGTCTTTCTGTGTCTTTATTATACCCCGCATTTTCATTGTATGCAATAGCTAAAATGTGAGAATGCTGTTAATTTTTTATGTACAATTTGTACATAAACACTCCGGAAGAAAGGTTGACGGCCGGGGTAAAAAACGTCATAATAAGAAAGACGACGATTCGGAGGGGAAAACGATGAAAGCACACATTGCTGCGGCGGCGCCGCGCGCTTACCATTACGGTGTAAAACAGGCCGATCGCCAGGGTCTGGAACGGGTGTTGGAGCAGTTGAACATTTCGGCGAAGGTCATTGCGCCGGGTCAAATCACGCAGCGGGTGGACCGGCTGGACGAACCCGCGCCGCAAGGCCCCTTTTCCGGGCCGGCGCAGAGCCTTTTGCTTTTGGACGGCGTGGACGGCGAGCTTTTGCAGACGCTTCTGGCTGCTCTGAAAAAAGAAGGCGTACAGGTGGACTACAAGGCCGTTGTCACGCCCCACAACCGCCAGTGGACGGTTTTGGAGCTGCTTGAGGAGTTAAAACGGGAGCGACAGGCGATCAGGGAGGCGCAAAAATCATGAAAATCGATGGATTGACCAGCGAGATCCGACAGGCGGGTTGCGCGGGATTTTGTTACGAGCAGACCGGGCGGCCCCGGTTTCGGGACAGAGTGACCTTTTATCGGGACGGCCGGGTGCTGTTTGAGCGCTACTGCTACGGGGAGGCTGCCGGCCGGGCGTGTTCGATGTGGGCCTCGGGAGTAGACCCGCAAGGGCGCATTTTGTGGGATTACGACGCCTGTTCCTACACGGGGAAAACCGAGGCGCCGGTACAGATCACCGGCGCAGGACACGGCGGTCTCGTGCTGGACGGAAAACCTGCGGTGTGGGCCCGGGTGGAAACGTTGAAAACCGATAAGGAACACGGCTACGGCGCTCTTAAAATGTTGTGGCTGCGTTTGCGGGGCATGTAGAAAAGAAAAGGGGGGCGGCAAGCCCCCTTTTTTAATTCAGGTGATTTGGAACAGGTAGAACTTCAGATAGTTTGTCTCGGGAACGCCCCACAAAATGGGGTGGTCGGGAGATTGCTGGCGCGCCTCGATTTGACGCAACTGCACGCCTGCGTCCTTGGCGGCGTCCCGCAGCATTTTGCAGAAGGCCTCCTCGCTGGCGAAATGGCTGCAACTGCAGGTGGCAAGGTATCCGCCCCGGGGCAAAAGTTTCATGGCGCGGTAGTTGATCTCTTTGTATCCCCGCAGCGCCGCGTGCAAAGTTTTGCGGGACTTGGTGAAAGCCGGCGGGTCCAGAATGATAAAATCGTACTTGGGTGCGCCGGATGCGGCCAGCGTGGGAAACAAGTCAAACACGTCCGCGGCCACGCACTCCATCACGTTCTCCACACCGTTCACCCGGGCGTTGTGCCGGGCCATCTCCACGGCGCTCTCGCTCACGTCTACGGCGGTCACGTGGGCCGCTCCGCCCAAAGCCGCATTCAGCGCAAAGCTGCCGGTGTGGGTAAAGCAGTCCAGCACAGTCTTGCCTTTGGCCAGCCGCGCCACCGCCGCCCGGTTGTACTTCTGGTCCAGAAAGAAACCGGTCTTTTGCCCGTTCTCCACGTCCACGGTGTAGCGCACGCCGTTTTCCACAATCTCAGCCAGGGCCGAGTCCGGCGTGGGCAGTCCCGGCACCGGGAACCAGGCCTTGTAACTGTCCAAGCCCTCCAACGTGCGGATGGATACGTCGTTTCGCTCGTACACGCCGGTGATCTGCTGGCCGTCGGCCTGCAAAAGTTCCACCAGCATGGGAAGCAAAAGCCCTTTCAGCTTCTCCATGCCCACACTCAGCACCTGCACCGACAAAAGAGGGCCGAAGCGGTCCACGGTCAGACCGGGGAAATGGTCCGCCTCGCCGAATATAATGCGGCAGCAGTGCACTTCCTCGGGCCGCAGCACGGTCTTGCGGTATTGCCAGGCGTGGTCCAGGCGTCTGCGCCAGAAGGCGGGGGAGAAGTCATCGTTGGCGTTGCGGGACACAAGCCGAATCCGAATTTTGCTTTTCAAACTCACAAAGCCCGTGCCCAGGTACCGGCCCTTGGGGCTGACCACGTCCACCAGTTCGCCGTTTTCCACGGGCGCGGCCGTTTGCACCTCGGTGTCATACACCCAGGGGTGGCCGCTCTGAATGGAATGTGCCGCCTTTTCGCTGACGGTAAACAAGGGGAAGGAGCGCTGTTGTTTCATACATCTATACCTCGATTTTTCAGTCTTTCTCCATTATAATAGAGCCAGAGCAAAATGAACAGGGGGAACTGTTATGGAAATTGAACGCCGCTGGAAAATTGCCGGCTTCCCGGAGAACCTGCCGATGGTGCGCCAAGCGCAGATGCGGCAGGGATACATTGCGACGGCGCCGGTGGTGCGCATCCGCACCGACGGAGTGCGCTATGTGCTGTGTTTCAAAGGCAAGGGCACGCTGGCCCGTGAGGAGATCGAGTCCGACATTGACAAGGACCTGTTTTGCCGGCTGGAGGCGTTCATCGCAAAGCCTTTGGTCTCCAAAGACTACCGGGTATATGCGCTGCCCGACGGCCGCAAGCTGGAAGTGAGTTTGGTGGATGCGGATTTGCCCACACGCTTTTTCTACGCCGAAGTGGAGTTCGACAGTGTGGAGGAGGCACAGGCCTACACGCCGCCGGCGGACATCGGCCTTTTGGAGGAAATGACCGAGGACAGAAGCTTTTCCATGAGCGCCTACTGGAAGCGCACCCGGGGCGAAGGTTGACACGGGCGGTGGGGATGTGTTATCCTCAGTCCAAATCATAAAAAAGGATGTGGGAAGATGCGCAAATGATCCGGATTTGTACGGCATGAGACGCGCCGCCTTGGGCGGCTTTGTTTCGTGCGCCACAAATGCGGGATGATTTTGCGCATCCGTACCTGTTTTTACAAGGCCGCGGATGCGGTGGACTGCGCCTTTGGGCGGGGTCTGCCGTCCCGCGTCTTTTTTTATGAAAAGGAGAGAATATGTCACAAATCTCTGTGGAACATCTTAGTTTTGCTTACGACGGCGGCGAGATGCTGTTTCGCGACGTGAGCTTTTCCATCGACACGTGCTGGCGCCTGGGCCTGACCGGGCGCAACGGCCGCGGCAAAACAACGCTGCTGCGCATTCTGGCCGGACAGTTGCCTTGCGCGGGGGCTGTGCGGGACAAGGTGCCCTGCGTGCTGTTTCCCTTTCCGGTGACAGATCCCACTCTGCCCGCGGCGGAGTTGCTGCGCTCCTTCGCGCCCGATGCGCCCGACTGGCGCTGCGCCTGTGAGGCGGAGAGGCTGGGACTGGACGGGGCGGTCCTTGCGCGAGCCTTTGAGAGTTTATCCAAAGGCGAGCAGGTCAAGTGTATGCTGGCCGCGCTGTTCGTGCAGCAGGGGAAATACTGCCTCATCGACGAGCCAACGGACCATCTGGACGCAGCCGGGCGCAGATGCGTCAGCGCCTATCTGCGGCATAAGCAGGGCTTTTTGCTGGTCAGCCACGACCGGGATTTTCTGGACGGATGCACCGACCACACATTGGCGCTGGGGCGGGACGAAGTCACGCTGTGCCGAGGAAATTATTCCGTATGGGAGCGCGAAAAGCTGCGCCGGGACGCATCCGAGCAGGCGCGGGATGCCCAGTTGCGCCGCGAGATCGCCCGTCTGGACCAGGCGGCGAGGCGCGCCGAGGACTGGGCAGGCAAGGCCGAACAGGAAAAACACACCCGCAACTCCGGGCTGCGGCCGGACAGGGGGTATCTGGGCAGCAAGGCCGCCCGGCTGATGAAGCGGGCCAAGACCGTACAGGCCCGGCGCCAACAGGCGGCAGACGAAAAACGGACGCTGCTGCGTCAGGTGGAGACGGCCGAGGCGCTGCGTTTCCAGCCGCTGCGCTGGGACAAACCCAGCTTTCTTGTGCAGGCGCAAGAAGTGTGCCTGTACTACGGTGACCGGCTGGTCTGCCGAACGTCGTTCTGTTTGCGGGCAGGCCAACGGCTGGCCGTGACCGGTCCCAACGGGTGCGGAAAATCCACGCTGCTGAACGCGGTGTGCGGCGCCGCGGTAAAACGCACTGGCACTTTGGTCACCGCTCCGGGCCTGGTGATCTCGCGCGTGCCCCAAGACCCGGGTGAATGCACAGGCACTCCGGCAGAGCTGGCCGCCCGCGCAGAGGTGGACCGGACGCTGTTTTTTACACTTATGCGAAAATTTGGCTTCGAACGGGAAGCCTTTGCACAGGATGCGTCCCGGTTCAGCACAGGCCAGAAAAAGAAAGCGCTTTTGGCTTTGAGCTTGTCCAAGCCGGCCCATCTCTACGTGTGGGACGAACCGCTCAACTATGTGGATGTGTTGTCCCGCAAACAAATCGAAGCGCTTTTGCAAAACGCCGAAATCGCCCTTCTGCTGGTGGAACACGACCGCGCTTTTTTGCGAAATGTGGGTGCTGATGAATTAGCGCTCTTATAATTTAAGTGCTAATTTAACGAGTGAAAGCAAAATAAAGTGCGTAATAACGCATAAAATAAAATCAATTGTGACGAATTTGTGAAAATTAGCACTCTATGCTTGACAGTGCTAAAAAACTGGGTATAATAAAAGTGTACCTTGAAGGAGGGCTTCAAGGGAACCAAAAAAGACCTTCCAAAATGAAGGGCAAACGAAGGCGGGCAAAAAACACAAACCCGCCGGGTAGGACGTTTTGATTGGAGGAATGACTTATGTTGCCTAGCATTTTTGGTGAAAATTTGTTCGATGATTTCTTTATGGATCCGTTCAACGATCCGTTCTTTACTTCCAGCCGCAATGCATTGTACGGCAAACACAGCAAAAACCTGATGAAGACCGATGTGCGCGAGACCGATGGCAGCTATGAGCTGGACATTGATCTGCCTGGCTTCAAGAAAGACGAGATCAGCGCCGAGATTCGGGACGGATATCTCACCGTCAGCGCCGCGAAAGGTCTGGACAAAGACCAGAGCGACAAGGAAGGCCGGTACATCCGCCGCGAGCGCTACGCCGGTCAGTGCAGCCGCAGCTTCTATGTGGGCGAGGGCGTGACCGAGCAGGACATCAATGCGAAATTTGAAGACGGCATCCTGCGTCTGTCCATTCCTAAGAAAGAGCAGCCGCAGCTTCCGCAGACAAGGCGCATCGCCATCGAATAACAAACAAAAAAGCCCCGGCGGGCATGCCCGCCGGGGCTTTTCGTTTTGTGTGACAAGGGGTTTTGCTTGTCAGCGCGCTGCATACAACACGGGCCGGCGCTTTACATTTCAAAATCGCAGCTCGCACGCTCGCAGATTACGCTGTGTACGAATTTTTTTACTTCCAGATGCGCGGGGTGGTTCTGGTATCCGTCCAGTGCGTCCCGGTCTGTGAATTGGGATTCCAAAACAACGTCAAACCCTGCAAAACTACGGCTCACCTGGGCGCACACAAGGCCCGGGACAATGCCCACCAGACCCTCCAAAAGCTCTTTCATGCGGGCGGCGTTCTCCTGTTTGTGTTCCGGGTCGGAAAGATTCCAAAATACAATGTGTTTTACCATTTAAAAATTCTCCTTTTTGTATTTTTTGGGCGCTTCGGTTCCTTCGAAGAATGGGGCAGGGACGCGGCCTGTGGAGGCGGCGTCCGGAGCGCTTTTCGGCGAGGCCGGAACTCCCTGTCACAGACGGGATTGCCGGGCTCTGCGGTTGTGCGGCCGGCGCTCACCGCTGGGGTTCTCCGGGAAAGGGGGCTTTCAGGGCACCGGGGGCTCGTCCTTGTCTGTTTCCATGGATAACTCCCGCAGGCCCAAGTCGTTTTTCAAGCGGCTGGCGCTGGCAATGGACGCTTTGCCGTATTTTTTTCGAATGGCGTCCAAGCTCTTTTCCAGTTTTTCCCGCTTTTCATCGCACTGAGGCTCCGGGTCCAGCAGAGAGAGCTGGCGGGCATCCGTTCCATCGGTGAGGCCCATGGCTGTGACGGTGAGCATCCGAATCGGCTTTTGCGCGGGCCAGTGTTTGTCCACCAGAGCCAGGGCAGCCCGGGCGATGTCCCGGGCCAGATGAGTGGGGGCGGGCACCGGCGCCTGCCGTGTGATGGAGCGCAAGTCCGTATCCTTGATGAGCACCTGCACCACGGTGCACAAAAGCCCGTGGCTGCGCAGACGGGCGGCCACGTCGTCGGCAAGCGCCGTGAGCGCGGCGGCGATGTCGTCCCGGCTCACAAGGTCCCGGCGGAAGGTCATGCCGTTGCCCACGCTCTTCACCTCGGGCTGCTCACAGGCTGCGCGCACGGGGGCGTCGTCCTCGCCCCGGGCGTAGCGGCGAAGCTCCGGACCCAGTTTGCCCAGAGCCTGCTGCAACTGCACCGGGTCCGCAGCGGCCAGTTGCCCAATGTTGCGAATCCCAAGTCCGGTCAGCGTCTTTTGCGTGGCTCGGCCCACATACAAAAGCGTTTGCACAGGCAACGGCCAGACCATGCGCTTAAAATCCTCCCGCCCGATGACCGTGGTGGCGTAGGGCTTTTTATAGTCCGAGCCCAGCTTTGCGAACACCTTGTTGAAACTGACGCCCACGGACAGCGTCAGGCCCGTTTCGGCCCGGACCACATGGCGGATCTGGTCGGCCACCTGCTGGGCAGACGAACCGAACAAATGCCAGGTGCCGGTCATGTCCAGCCAGCTCTCGTCGATGCCAAAGGGCTCCACCCGGTCGGTGTATCGGGCATAGATGGCGTTCACCTGCCGGCTCAAAGCCCGGTACCGGTCGTGGTGAGGCGGCAGCAAAGTCAAATCCGGGCATTTGCGCAGGGCGCTGTACACCGTCTCGGCGGTCTGAATGCCAAAGCGCTTGGCCGGTTCGTTCTTGGCCAGAATGATGCCATGGCGGCTCTTTGGGTCGCCGCACACGGCCACGGGCACATCCCGCAGCTCCGGGTGGGACAAAAGTTCCACCGAGGCGTAAAAACTGTTGCAGTCGCAGTGAAAAATCACCCGGTCCGTAGCCATGCCGCTCCCCTCCTTTTTTGCTTATTATACCATTTTATGATATAGTAGGGAAACAGAATCTGGGGGGAAGAAAATGGCAAAACAAAAATGCTATACCCTGTTTGCGTGGGCCTTTGCCGCTGTGTTTGCCCTGGTGCTGGCAGACGTGCTTTTCAACAACCGAACGCCGTATTATGAGGTGAAGCTCCTGCCGGCGCTGGTGTGCTGCGCGGCGGCGTTCGGTGTGCTGGTGGTCCTTTGGCAAGGATGGAAAAAACTGCGCTGGCAGCCGGGTTTTCGCTTGGAGATCGGGCTGGTGGCGGCGCTTTTGGTCGGCTATCTATTGGTGCAGATGGTGTTTGCCTTTGTTTTGGAAGTGCAGCCCACCCGCACCTGGGACTTTGGCCTTGTGTTCAGCGCGGCCCAGCAGTACGCCCAGACCGGCGTGTTGCCCGCCGATTATTTCAATCAGTTTCACAACAACGCGCCCATGTATCTCGTGCTTGTGGCGGTGTTCAAGGTTTTGGGCGCTTTGGGCGTGGAAAACACAATGCCCGCAGCCCTCGTGTGCAATGTTTTGTGTGTGAACGTCTCGCTGCTTTTGCTGTACCGGGTGCTGCGGCATTTGTACGGAGTGAAAAACGCGTTGTTCGGGCTGATCGGGGCGTTTTTGTTTTTGCCTTTTTTGCTGTACGGACCCATCGTGTACACGGACACGGTCACGCTGCCTTTTCCCATCGGGGCGCTGGCGCTGTGGCTCAGTGCCCGGGACCGGCCGGCCGGCGCCGGGCGGATGCTGCGCTGCATGGGCGCGGGATTTTTGGCCGCGGCAGGCGCCTGGCTAAAAATCACAGTGGCCATCGCTTTGGTGGCGGCGGTGCTGGATGCGCTTTTGTACGCGGGCAGCCGCAAGGGCTGGAAAATGGCCGCGTGCATGGCGGTGAGCTTTGCGGCGCTGTACACGGTTCTGAGCGTTGCCGCGCTGATTAGCCCCTGGCTGCCGGCCTATGACAAGGAAAAGGCCATCCCCTGGCAGCACTGGGTGATGATGGGCCTTTCCGGCGACGGCGGCTACAACGACGCGGACTACAAACTGACCCTTCAGGGCGAGGATTACAGCGCCCGGGTACAAATCGCCCAAAGCGAGATCGTCCGCCGCATAGAGGAGATGGGCCCCAAAGGCCTTTTGAGCCACGGGCTGGACAAACTGAGTTACATCTTCGGCGACGGGCTGTACTATGCGCCCATGAAACTGGACATCGGCTCGGTGCACAAGGGAAATTTCTTGCAGGAATATTTTATCCAGGGCATGCGCCACACGGGCCGGTCCGTGTACGCCGCGCTGGGCATACAGGTGGCGATGCTGGCGGGGCTGGCGGCGGCGTCTGTGAACGCTGCGCGCCGGCGGGACCACCGGGCCACGGTGCTGCGGGTGGCGGTGCTGGGCCTTGCGCTGTTTTTGCTTTTGTGGGAGGCGCGCAGCCGGTATCTTTTAAACTTTTTGCCTGTGATGCTGGTGGCGGCCTTTCCCGCGGTTGACGAAGGCAGTCAAAGCGTTTAGAATGGACGTAGCGGCGTATAAGCGCATTTTTACACGAAGAGAGGGAGAGACATGGATCGAAATACAAGCAGGATCTTGCAAGAACTGGCCAACGCGGCCGACGAGGCGAAAAGCGCGGTGCAAAACGCGGCTACGGCCGTGGGTGAAAAGTACGACATTGTGAAAGCGGGCTTGGAGATGAACCGCCTGGAAGTGCGCCAGGAAGCGGTATTCAGCGACATCGGCCGGGTGCTGTTCCTGGTGCATACGGGAAAAGTGAAGGATACCATGGAATCCGATGAGGGGCCCCGTTCGCCCCAGCAGGTGATCGACGAGCTGTTGATCAGCGCCGAGCAGATCCAGCAGGAGATCGACGCCGCCGAGCAGCGCATCCAGCAGGAGAGCCACACGGGCCGTTTTTGCACCAAATGCGGGCGCGAGGCCGGTGAGGACGATGTCTACTGCGCCGGCTGCGGCGCGAAACTGGCGGACAAATAAGAAGCCAAAAGAGAGGATGACGCTCTATTTTTTCGCTGTATGAATATTTTTGGTTCTTTTTGATCTATTCGTTTTTGGGCTGGTGTCTGGAAGTGTGCTTTTGCACGGTGGACACGGGAAAACTGGTGAACCGGGGCTTTCTGAACGGGCCGGTGTGCCCCATCTACGGCTTCGGCATGGCGCTGGTTTTGGCGGTTTTGACACCGGTGCAAAACAGCGGCCTTGCGCTGTTTTTCGGCGGCATGGTGCTGGCCAGCGCCCTGGAGCTGGTGGGCGGCTGGGCGCTGAAAAAAATCTTCCACACCACCTGGTGGGATTATTCGGACCAGCCCTTCAACCTGGGCGGATACATCTGTTTAAAATTCAGCATGGCCTGGGGCGTTTGCATCGTGGCGGTCATGCGGGGCATTCAGCCCTTGGTGTACCGGGTGGTGATGGCGCTGGACACAACGCCGGGCCGCGCGCTGGCTGTGGTGGCCGCAGCCGGGCTTTTGTGCGACATTGTGGTCACGGTGCAGGGCCTTGCCCGGCTGGATCATGATTTGGGCGCCATCAGCGATGTGGCGCGCCTTTTGCGGGACGGCAGCGACGCCGTCAGCGAAAAACTGGGAACGGCGGCTTTGAAAGTAGACGCCGAAGTGGATGAGCGCCGGCCTGCGGCCGCGGCGCGGCTGGACATTGCCCGTGCCGAGATGCTGGACCGCCGCAATTACGTGGCGCGCCGTTTGATGCGCGCGTTCCCTCAGATGAAAAACCACCGGTACGAGGCCGCCATGGAGCAGCTCAAGGACTGGATGAAAGAGAAAAAAGGATAAGGAGACCCCCACATGAAAACATCCCCGTTGAAAGGCATGAGAGACTATTTGCCCGCCGAGCAGCGCATCCGCGACTTTGTGCAGGGCGAGATTTTGCGCGTGTACCGCGCGTCCGGATTTGAGCGCATCGCCACTCCGGTGCTGGAGGACATGGAGAATTTGGACAAGAGCGAGGGCGGCGAGAACCTGAACCTGATTTTCAAGGTGCTCAAGCGCGGCGAAAAACTGCAAAAGGCCCTGGCCGATGGTAAGGAGAAGGATTTGTCCGACATGGGTTTGCGGTACGATTTGACGCTGCCTTTGTCCCGCTACTATGCGGCCAACAAAGAGCAGTTGCCCAGCCCCTTCAAGGTCATTCAGACCGACCGGGTGTACCGGGCCGAGCGGCCTCAGAAAGGCCGGCTGCGCGAGTTCGTACAGTGCGACATCGACATTTTGGGCGACGAGAGCCCCAACGCCGAAATCGAGCTCATCGACGTGACCGCCCGGGCGCTGATGGCCATTGGGTTTGCGGATTTTACCGTGCGCATCAACGACCGGCGGATGCTGCGCCAAATGCTGGAGGGCATGGGCTTTGCCCCCGACAGTCTGGATTCGGTGTGCATCAGCTTTGACAAGCTGGACAAGGTGGGCCCCGAGGGCGTGGCCGCGGAGCTTTTGGAAAAACAGTGCCCCGAGACAGCGGTGGCCGCTTTGCGCGCGTTTTTGGAAAAAGGACAGGTGAGCCTTGCGGACGTGGCTGCACTGTGTGCAGACAAGAGCCTGGGCGACAATGTGAAATACGTGATGGACACCGTCACAAAGCTGGCGGGGGGCGCCTACAAGGTGGCGTACGACCCGTCGCTGGTGCGCGGGCAGGGTTACTACACCGGCATGGTGTTTGAAGTGAGCTGCGCGGGCTTTGCAGGTGCGGTGGCCGGCGGCGGCCGGTACGACAACATGGTGGGCAAGTTCTTGGGCCAGCAGGTGCCGGCCGTGGGCTTCTCCATCGGGTTCGAGCGCATCTGCGCCATTTTGCTGGACCAGGGCTTTGCCGTGCCCGCCGAAAAAAAGAAACTGGCCCTGTTGTACGCACCCGGCTCCGACTTTGCCGACGTTCTGCAAAAGGCCGCCCAGTTGCGCGGGGAGTACGCAGTCACCGTGCTGACCACGGGCAAAAAAGTAGGCAAACAAATCGACCGTCTGGCCCACAGCGGCTACGCGGCCGTGTGCTTTGCGGACAAGTATCCCGAAATCAAGGTCATCGAGGAAGCATAAACTCAAAAAGAGGGACCACTCTTGCCTTTTTGGACAAAGAGGTCCCTCTTTTTTCATCTCTGGCTTTGCGCCATGCATCACAAATCGGGGGAGCGTGCAGCAATCATGCGTCAGAAAGAAAAGATACGGTTGGTGCTCAAGGACAAGGGAGCCATGACACAGCGCCAGTTGGCCCAGGCCATGTATGGAGATGACCGGCACGCGCCAAGCATTTATTTTGCGCTCATGGCACTTGTAGATGAGCGCGTGGTCACAAAGCAAGGCGAACGCCCCGCCGTTTATTTTCTCAGCGGAAATGTGCCGGCGGTCAAAACGCCCGAACAAAAGCAAAAACGCAGGCGGGACGTTTTAAAGGATGTCATCAGCAACGAGAGCATCGAAAAAGTCTCCCGCCTGGTGGAGCAAAGCGATGCGTACGGCCCGGAAAA
The DNA here is from genome assembly GCF_963558415.1 of uncultured Ruthenibacterium sp. Lineage (NCBI taxonomy): Bacteria > Bacillati > Bacillota > Clostridia > Eubacteriales > Oscillospiraceae > Ruthenibacterium > uncultured Ruthenibacterium sp. The sequence continues at coordinate 33,005 of NZ_CAUWGY010000005.1, forward strand.
CCGGCTGCTGACGCGCTGTCTGCAAAAATTTCCCTACAATCGGGACCCGGACATCGTGGCCATGAAAATCGGGCTCATTGATATCACCAATTCCACCCATCTGTCCCAGCACAAAAGCTTGATCAGCATGGACCAGTTGAGCCGCATCATTGCCGCCATCCCGAACATCGATGAGCGACTGGAGGCCGGAGACCCTGAGCTGGTCAATGAAATCGCGCGCAGCAACGGTAAAATCAATCTGTTTTCGTTTGCATCCAAATATTGCTGTTATCACAACCGGAACTTGTACGAAAAAGACGACTACTCCATTTTGGACACGGTGCTCAAAGAGTCCCTTCCACGCTACTTTTCGGACATTACAAAAGCGCAGATCCAAAAATGGCAAAATCAATTTCAATACGCCAGCTACAACGACTACATCACAAGAAAACTGGACGAGCTGGGCATTACAACGCCGTATCGAAAACGCAAGTTCGACCACTTTGTGTGGTACAAAAACCGATAAAAAAGCACCCGCCCCGTTTTGAACGGGCGGGCGCTTTTTTTATTGACTTGTAAAACGCAGGGTGCGTGCGGCCTCGTCCGCCGCAAAGCGCAATTCAAAAAGTTTGCAAAAATCTTCGGCGCTCAGCGCTGCGCAGAACGTGGCCCCCACCCGGAAGTCCTCATCCACGGTGACAAAATCAAGCTCCAGGGGCTGACCGTTTTTCTCCAGTTGCACCGACACGATTTCTCCGTCCCGGTACACAGTCTTCATGCGCCAGGTGTTCGCACCAATGGTCCACTCGCTCACGTACGCATCGCCGTTTGCGTTTAGATGGTACTCGCCCCCAAGCGCCCGCACGTACTCCCGCACGATCAGCGGAAAACTGCTCGAATCGCTTACCACGCCCAGGTCCACAGGCAAAAGATAGGCCTCTTTTTCCGTGCTGTAAAAGGCGTAGCAATAGTCGTCCGTAGTTAAGCCGTAAGGCGAAAAGGGATTGTCCTCATCGTCGTAGGCCATCTGTCGGCCGTCCAATTCCAGCGTATCCAGCGAGGACACGTGCTTATTTTCTAGGTACTTTGCGGGCACGGTGCTGTCCACGATCTCTCCGTCCACGCACAGTTGCGCGTACCGGTGTGCAAGCTCCTCATACAAAGCCTGCCGGTCGTTCTGCCCGGTCACGGCCAGGTCCGTCAGGTTCACCCAGTCCTCGTGTTCCAGAGCCTCTTGCTGCGTTGCGCTCCACGCAAGATGCACGCTGGCCACCGGGTTGTGCTTGAGAAACTCCGGAGTGTTAAAAGCCAGCTCCGCTGCGTAGATCTTATCCGCCTTCAGCACCGCATCCACCGCCGTGGAAAGGTCCGAAAACTGCAAAACATACATCCAGCCGTATTGTTCGAGATACAACGGGCAGGTGGCCAGATTGGCCTGCACCTGCTTTTTGTACAGCTCGTGCACCGCGCTCACATAGTTGCAGGTGATGGTGGGCGTGTAAAAAGAGGTCTTGGACGCGTCAATGTAAATGGGCTCCAGATAGCTGTGAGCCTCAAATTGCAGACCCCGCTGTGTCTCAAACCGGTATTCCATATCGTCCGGCGTCTCGGCCACCAGTTCGCTGCCCAGCTCCTCATAGGGCTCGGCACACACCTCGTCCACGTACCGGAGCACCTCTTTGCGGCTGGGAATCTCTCCGTCCGCCCCTACGCACCCGGCCAGCAGCATTGCCGCCAGGGCCAGCGCAGCCATCCGCTTTTTCATGCGGTCCGCCCCCCTTCGCCCTCATTCTACCACAAATGTGAACAGGGCGTCCACGGTCGTCTCCAGTTCCTTTGCAAGGTGAAAAGCCAGGGCCAGCGTGGGGTCGTACTTGTTGTTCTCAATGGCGTTCACCGTCTGGCGGGACACCCCGCACCGCCGGGCCAGCTCCTCCTGAGAAAGCCCCAGCGCCTTTCTTCTCGCGCGAATCTGATTTTCCATGTCAGCCACCGAGCTTTCTTTTAAAATACATCAGCTCAAGAAAATAAACGATGGACGTGACCGTCAGATGGGTGAAGGGGTTCACCATCTCCGGCTGCCCGGTCACCAGATTGCGCACAATGTCCAGCACCAGCACCAGGCTCATCACCAGCAGCGTGTGACTGCCTGCCTTCCACACCATCAACTGGCTTCGCTCGTCCCCCGGATGAAGCAGACTCACCATCAAAAATACATCGAGAGATGCAAAAATCAGCAGCACCGCCAAAAAAAGAAAAGCACCTACCGGCATACCAACACTCCTCTCTGAGCAAAAATGTCAAACTCTTTTGACATTTTTAGTTTTGCACAGAAAGGAAAAAATGTCAAGAGTTTTTTACATTTTTCCTTCCCAACTGAGAGTACAGCACGCTGATAAGCACAAAGGCCATGCCGGGTAAAGCGGCCTTGCCGGGCATTTCGCCGTAGAACAGCGCCACCCAGACCGGGGACAAAAGGGGTTCCAGAGCGGTGATGAGGCTGGCGGCGCCGGCGCTGGTTTTGGAAAGACCCTTGGACATGCACACGTAGGAAAGGCCCAGTTGAAACACGCCCAAAATGGCCACGCACGCCAGCGAGACCGCGGAAAAATCGTGTTCAAGCAACAAAAAGGGAAGGCCCGCCGCCGCGCCGATGAGCTGGCCGAAGAAAGAGGACGAGGCGGCGTCGCCCTCTTCGTCGGCGCCGAACAAAAACACACCCGCGTAGCACACGCCGCTGCACAGGCCCAGCACGTTGCCCAAAAGCCGCCCGGAAAACAGACCGTCCCACAAAAAGAACAAAAGCCCCACAAACACACCCGCCGCGGCCCGCACCTGCCTTGCCTCCAAGCGCCGGCCCTGCAGCCGCTGGGCCACCAGCACCCAAACGGGAGAAGTGTACATCAAAAGCACCGCGCAGGCGGCACTGGTGAGCTTGGTGGCAAAGGCATAGAAAATGGTGGTCAGGGCAAGGCTGAAAGCCCCGCACGCCACCGTGGTGTTCCAGCGCAGCCGGTGACGGCTTGCCGCCAGAAAAAGCCCGGTCACGCCTGCGGCCACGGCGCAGCGGGCGCCGTTCACCGCCACAGGCGACCAGGGCACCAGTTTGATGCACACTCCTCCGGTGCTGCACAAAAGCGCCGCCAGCACCAGCCACAGCGCGCCGCTTGTCTGTTTCATGGTCTCATCCCCCTTGCAAAAAAAGGCTGCATCGCCTATCATAAAAGGATATGAGAGAGCACGGGGGGAGAGAACATGAAACCATTTTGCGCGGCGGACATTCTGCTGCCTGCAGAGAGCGTGGAACTGGAAAAGTGGGCGGCGCTGGCCTGCGACCAGTTCACAAGCAAGCCCGAATATTGGCGCCAGGCTGAGGCGCTGTGCCAGGATGCGCCCAGCACGCTGCACATCACGTTGCCGGAAGTGTATCTTGGCAAAGAGGGAGAAAAAGAGCGCATCGCGAAAATCCATCAAACCATGGAAGAATACCTGAAAACGGTGCTGACGCGCACGGTCCACGGTTTTGTGTACGTGGAGCGCACCACCGCCAGCGGCGTGCGCCAGGGCCTGGTGGGCGCGGTGGATTTGGAACAGTACGACTATCGTCCGGGCACCCGGCCCCTGGTGCGGCCATCGGAAAACACCGTGGCCGAGCGCATCCCGCCCCGTCTGGCGGTGCGCCGGGGCGCGGCGCTGGAGACGCCCCACATTCTGATGCTCATTGACGATGAACAAAACACCGTGGTGGAGCCTTTGGCCGCGCGCAAAGACCGGCTGCAAAAACTGTACGACACGCCCCTGATGCTGGACGGCGGCCGCGTGGCGGGCTGGGCCGTGACCGACCCGGCGGACATCGCCGCTGTGGAGCGTGCGCTGGAGACCATGGGCACCCAGGCGTTTTTTGACGCAAAATATCCACAGGCCGCGTCCGCGGCGCCTTTGGCGCTGGCTGTGGGCGACGGCAACCACTCGCTGGCCACGGCCAAAGCCGCCTGGGAACAGGTGAAGGCCGGGCTCACAAAGGCCCAGCAAGAAACCCACCCGGCTCGCTGGTGCCTTGTGGAACTGGAGAACATCCACTGCCCGGCCATCGGGGTAGAGGCCATCCACCGGGCGGTGTTCGGCACAGATTTTAACGCTTTTTCCACCGCATTCCGCGCCTGGCTCGAAGCCCACGGCGGCTGCGGCGATGCGCAGATGTTCCGGCTCACCGACGGCGAGAAAGAGCAAAGTCTGGGCGCGGCCAACCCGCCCCATCCGCTGGCCGTGGGAACGCTGGAAGCCTTTCTCGGGGATTTGTGCAAAGAAAACCCCGGCGTGCGCGTAGACTACATCCACGGCGAAGAAGAAGTGCGCCGGCTGGCCCGCGCGGGAGCCGTGGGCGTACTTTTGCCCGATTTTCAAAAGAGCGATTTGTTCCGCGGCGTGGTGCTGGGGGGCGTGTTGCCCAAGAAAACCTTTTCCATGGGCCACGCAGAGGAAAAACGCTATTATCTGGAGTGTCGGAAAATCTTGTAAAACGCCGCGCAAGGCGCTATACTGTTAGAAGATTTCACAATCGTAAGGAGAATGATTCATGGAGACCATGGGTAATCTGCGCCGCACCCATTATGTGGGCGGTCTGCGGGCCAAGGACGCGGGCACGGAGATGACCGTTGCCGGGTCCATCGCCAAATGTCGGGACAAGGGCGGCATCATCTTTGCCGATTTGAGAGACAATACCGGCATTCTGCAATTGATTTTTGACGATTCCACCGACAAGGCTGTGTTCGAAAAGGCCGGCAGCCTGAAAAGCGAGTACGTGGTCATCGCCAAGGGCGTTCTGCGCGAGCGCGACGCCAAGACCGACAAGATCCCCACCGGCGAGGTGGAGCTGTTTGTCACCGAGTTAAGAGTGCTCAGCGAGGCCGAGACCACGCCTTTTGAGGTGCGTGACGGCATCAATGTAAACGACCAGTTGCGGCTGAAATACCGCTATCTGGATCTGCGCCGTCCGTCCATGCACGAGCCCATTGTGCTGCGCTCCAAAATCGCGCAGCTCATCCGCAACTATTACTGCGACAACGATTTTGTGGAGATCGAGACTCCCATGCTCATCAAATCCACACCCGAGGGCGCCCGGGACTATCTGGTGCCCAGCCGTGTGCAGCCCGGTCATTTCTACGCGCTGCCCCAGTCCCCCCAACTGTACAAGCAAATTTTGATGCTGTCCGGCTTTGACCGGTACTTCCAAATCGCCCGGTGCTTCCGCGACGAGGATCTGCGCGCTGACCGTCAGCCCGAGTTCACCCAGGTGGACATGGAGATGAGCTTTGCCACCGAAGAGGACATCATGACCGTCAACGAGGGCCTTGTGAAAAAACTGTTCAAAGAAATTTTGAACATCGACGTGCAAACGCCTTTCCTGCGCATGCCCTACGCCGAGGCCATGGCACGGTTCGGCTCCGACAAGCCCGACACCCGCTTCGGCCTGGAATTGATGGACGTGACCGATGCGGTGCGCACCAGCCAGTTCGTTGTATTCCGCTCGGCCGTGGAAGGCGGCGGCAGCGTGCACGCCATCAACGTCAAGGGCATGGCGGACAAGCTCAGCCGCAAGGAGATCGACAAACTGGTCGAGGTGGCCAAGACCTACGGGGCCAAGGGCCTTGCCTACACCCGCTGGACTTCGGACGCCAAGTCCTCCAGCTTTGAAAAGTTCCTCACCGAAGACGAGACAGCGGCCTTGTACGCGGCGGCCGATTTCGCCCAGGGCGACGTGCTGCTGCTGGCCGCGGATTCGAACAGCGAAAAGGCCTGCACCATTCTGGGCGCCGTGCGCTTGGCAGTGGCTGAGAAATACGAGCTCATCGACAAAGACAAATTCAACTTCTTGTGGGTCACGGACTTCCCCCTGTTCGAGTACAGCGAGGAAGAGGGCCGCTACATGGCAAAGCACCACCCGTTCACCATGCCCAAGGACGAGGACCTGGACAAGGTGGAGAGCGAGCCCGGCGTTTGCCGCGCCAAGGCCTACGACATGGTGCTCAACGGCTGCGAAGTGGGCGGCGGTTCCATCCGCATCAACGACCCGGCTTTGCAGGACCGCATGTTCCGGGCCCTGGGCTTCACCGAGGAGCGCGCCCGGGAGAGCTTCGGCTTCTTGATGGACGCCTACCGCTACGGTGCACCTCCCCACGGCGGCATGGCTTTCGGCTTCGACCGTCTTGTGATGCTGATGCTGAAAAAGGACTCCATCCGCGACGTGATCGCCTTCCCCAAGGTGCAGAACGCCGGCGAGCCCATGTCCGGCTGCCCCGAGACCGTGGAGCAAAAGCAACTGGACGATTTGTCCATTGCCTACGTGCCCAAATCCGAAGAATAAACCAAAACGGCACAGGACCTGAGTCCTGTGCCGTTTTTTTGAAAGGAGACGCAGAGATGCGCACGAACGCTCAAATTTTAAAAATCGCAATGGAGCAGTCCGCCCGCGACAGCGGCTGCCTGGCAGAGGATTTTCAATCAAACCAAAACAAAGTGGTGTTGTCCCGCAAAACGCAAGGCGCCAGAAAATATCTGGAGCTTCCCTTTGTATGTGATTTTACTTCCTACGGAAACAACATCGTAGCGTCTGTTTCACCGCCTTTGGTTCAAATTGCACAAGCGTACATCGACCGCTTTCCCACCGAGCACTGCTTTGAAACACCCAATCTTCACGTGCTGATGCAGGCCCTTGCGCCCATGGGACTGAATGTGTGTTTTATGGCCGAATATTTTTTGCCGGATGTGGACAGGCTGCGCCCAATGCCCTGTGCATACCAGACAAAAATCCTTTGCCAAAACGATTTCGGGCCTTTGTATCTGCCCCAGTGGAGCAACGCGTTGTGCGAAAAGCGGAAAAATCTGGATGTGCTGGCGGTGGCCGCTTACGACAACGACCGGCTCATCGGACTCGCCGGATGTTCCGCCGACTGCGACACCATGTGGCAAATCGGCGTGGACGTGCTGCCCGAATACCGCCGGCAGGGCGTTGCCAGCGCGCTCACCAGCCGGCTGGCGCTGGAGATTTTGGACAAAGACCGGGTGCCGTTTTACTGCGCGGCCTGGTCCAACTTAAAATCCGTGGGCAATGCGCTGAAATGCGGCTTTAAACCCGCGTGGGTCCAAATGACGGTCAAACCGAACGAGGTCATTCAACAGTACAATCAGTGAATGGAGCGCACCCCTTTTGGCCATACTCCCCTGGAAGGAGCGTGGGTGTGTATGCAGAAGTTTTTAAAAAAGCATCGCTGGAGCATCCTGGCCGCCGGAGCGGCCATTCAGGTGCTGACCGGCATTCCGTCGGCCTGGGGCGTGTTCCAGAAAAGCGTGTGCCAGGGATACCGCCTGGACGAGGGCGACAGCGCTATGATTTTCAGCTTCGTCATCTGCTTTTTCGGCATCGGATGTGTGCTGGGCGGCCTGTTGCAGGACAAAAAAGGCCCCCGTGTCGCCGGAATCGCCGGCACCGTGCTGTTGGGCGCCGGGTTTTTGAGCGCCGGACTGTGGGTCCCGGCGCAGAACCCCTGGGTGTTTTACGCGGCCTTCAGCGCCCCCGTGGGCCTGGGCTGCGCGTTTTTATATCCCGCGGTCATGAGCTGCGCCCAAAAATGGTACGCGGACAAAAAAGGCCTTGCCACCGGAGTCATCGGCGGCGCGGTGGGCATCTCTGGCGCGGTGCTCACGGCTTTGGGCCGCTGGCTCATCGGAATGTGGGGCATCCGCGGGGCCTTTTGCGCGTTGGGCGCCGGCATGCTGGCGGTGTGCGGCGCAGCCTGCCTTTTACTGGAAAATCCAAAGACCAGCGCTTGCTCTGACACAAAGGCAAAAAATTACACCCCCGGCCAAATGGTCAAAACCCGGCAGTACTGGCTTTTGGTGGCGGTGGTGGCGCTGTCCACTCCCGCGGTGCTGCTGTTCAGCCCCATCATCGTGGAACTGGCCCAGCAAAGAGGCCTTTCGGAAAAGGCCGCTTTGTCCTGCATCGTGGTGGGCTCTGTGTGCTCGGCCGCAGGCCGGCTGTTGATGTCGTGGCTGTCGGACAAAATCGGCCGAAGGTACACGGATATGCTGCTGTTTGCCGGACTGTGCGGGCTGTCGGTCTGGTTTTGGCGCGCAGGCGGCTGGTGGGTGCTGGTGGTGTACAGCATGCTCACCTTTTGCTACTCCGGCCAGGCCGCCGTGCTGCCCAGCGCTGTCACGGACCTGTTCGGGCCGCGGCACACCGGCGTCAACTACGGATTTGTGGCCCTGGGCATGAGCGCGGGCAGCGTGGGCTTTCCGCTGGCGGCAAGACTTCTCCATCTGACCGCCGGGCGCCATGTCATCGCCATCGCAGCGGCCGGTGTGGGGCTTGTGTGCCTGTTCTTTCTCAAACCGACGCAGGGCGAGCGTCTGTGAGCGGCGCCCATGCCCGCCCCAGCGCCTGGGCGGCCCCTTCAATGTCCTCGGGGGCAAGGCCCGCGTAGCCCAGCACCAGCGTGGGGGATGCCGGGCACGGACCGTGGTAATAGTCCGAAAGCCCCGTCAAATGCACGCTCTGCGCTGCGGCACGCTCCACAAGTTCGGCCTCGGTGGCGTTTGTGTGCACTTGTAAAAGAAGATGCAGCCCCGTATGACTGCCCCGCACCGTGTGCGGCACATCTGCAAGCGCATTGTCCAGCGCCGCCACCAGCGCGTCCCGCCGGCCCCGGTAGGCTGCCCGCAGCCGCGCCAAATGTCGGGAAAACCAACCCCCATCCATAAAACGGCTCAAGGTCTGCTGCTCAAAACGGCTCACGGTGCACGAGTAAAAGCCGAACCGCTGGCGATAGGCCTCCAAAAGCTCTGCGGGCAGCACCATGTATCCAATTCGGATGGCCGGCGCCACGCTTTTGGAAAAGGTGCTGATGTAAATGACTTTTCCCGCCTCGTCCAGGCCCTGCATACAGGGAATGGGCCGGCCGTCAAACCGGAACTCGCTGTCGTAATCGTCCTCGATCACGTACCGGCCCGGCGCGCTCTGAGCCCACTGCAAAAGCTCTGTGCGCCGGCCCACAGGCATGGTCACTCCCGTGGGGAACTGGTGGCTGGGCGTCACGTAAGCAAGCTGCGCACCGCTTTTGGCCAGCGCCCGGGCCGACATTCCCTGTTCGTCCACAGGCACAAAAGTCACCGGCGTGCCGTTGTTGGCAAGAATGCGATGGGTGCGGGCATAGCCCGGGTCCTCCACCGCAAACAAACGCCCTGCAAACAGCCGCGCCAAAATGCCCAACAGATATTCGATGCCCGCGCCCACCACGATTTGCTCGGCCTCGCACCGGGCGGCCCGGGCCTCCCGCAGATGCCGCGCAATGGCGGCGCGCAGCTCCTCGTCTCCGCTGCGGGGGCCGTGGTTCAAAAGCCGCGGCTCGCCCACCACGTCCCGCTGGATGCGACGCCAGGTCTTAAAGGGAAACAACTTCGTATCGATGCTGGCCGTCTCAAAATTGTACCGCCAAAGCGGTGGAGCGGGCGCCTTTTCCACTTTTGCCGCCGGTGCCGGCGCAGTCAGCCGCCAAAGCTTTTGCACCACAAAACCGCTGCGGGGCTTTGCCACAAGATATCCTTCTGCCGTCAGCATCTGATAGGCTGTGTCCACGGTGTTCACGCTCAACTCCAACTGTTCGGCCAAACGGCGCTTGGAAGGCAGCTTCTCGCCCGGAGCAAGCCGCCCCGTCCGGATGGACTGTACAAAATACGTATACAACTGCTGGTACAAAGGAGTTTTACTCCCCGCCTGTGGCACAAATACCAAATCTTCCATCTCTGCCTCCAATCTGAACCCATGAAAAATTTAAAAATTGAATATTTCAATGAGTTCAATTTCTTTTATAATGAGGATAAGGCGAAACGGAACGCCTGTCAAGAGAGGGAGGAAAGATACCATGCGGGAAGATCGTTTTTCGGTGCGTCAACTGGCCGCGGTAGGCCTTTTGAGCGCGCTGGTGTTTGTGTTCAGTTGGGTGCAGATCCCCATTGGGGACGTGGCCCGCATTCATTTGGGAAATGTGTTCTGCGCGCTCAGCGGACTTTTGTTCGGGCCGCTGGTGGGGGGACTTGCGTCCGGATTCGGCAGCATGCTGTTTGACTTCACCAACCCCGCCTACATCGCCGAGAGCTGGATCACCTTTTTGACCAAGTTCTTCATCGGCTTTTTGGCCGGACTCATCGCCTGCCGGGGAAAGACGCACACTCTGCGCCGGGACCTTGTGGGCGCCGGCGTGGGCAGCGCAGCGTATGTGGTGCTGTATCTGTTCAAGTCGTTTGTGGTCATGTATCTGGTCGAAGGGCAGGCTTTGCAGGCGGTGCAGGTGCAGCTTGTGACCAAGGGGGTCACCAGCGTCATCAACGGCGTTTTGGCCGTGGCTGCGTCGGCGGTGCTGGTGCAGGCCATTCGCCCCTCGCTGGAAAGAGCGGGCGTGCTGGGTCTGGGACATGCGCACTGAATCAAAAAATATACGGGGCTTTGCCAATGCAAAGCCCCTTTTTTCATCCTGCGCTTTGTGACGAAAAAAAGTGAGATGAATAAGAAATGGTCTATGGGCTGGCTTTTTTGAATCAAATCATGTACAATAAAAGAATCGTGGAAAAATTATGCCCCTGCGGCCTGAGGGAGGAGAATACAGATTGTATCAGATCCAAAAATTCTTCCGGAAAACCGGGAAGGCATTTCAGCGCTTTTTTAGGCGCGTGCGAAGCGGCAGCCTGCTGGACATTGCCATTTTGGCGGTGGCCTGTTTGTTGGTGATCGTTCTGATCGCCATTTTTGTGCTGACGGTCACTGCAAAGGGAGAGCCTGCTTCCGGTACACCCCAAAGCATCTCACAAAGCGAGAGTTATGACATGAACGCAAACTCCCTCAATGTAGAGGAGTACGACGGCACCGTTCTGCCCGAAACTGAGGACGCGGGGCAGGAATACATCGACAACACCCTGTTCATCGGCGACTCCAACACCGAGCGCATGGTGGTCTACGAGGCCACTACCTGGCAGAACAACCTGGGCGTGACCGGCATGGGCATTCAGGACGTGACCGGCACAGCCACGCAGAAGTTCTCCGGGTATTCCTCCTTGGTGACCGTGCCAAAAGCGGTGGAACTGCTTCAGCCGCAGCGCATCATCATCACCTTCGGCACCAACAACACCGGCTGGTCCGCCGATGTGTTCGCCGAGCAGTATAAAAAGGCCCTTTCGGCCATTCATGAGGCATACCCCTCTGCCGACATCATCATCAATGCCGTGCCTCCGGTCGCAAAACAGCGGGATTATCCCAACATCAGTATGCAGACCATCGACAGTTTCAACCAGGCGCTTTTGGAACTGGCACGGGAAGAAGGATATACCTTCCTCAACTCCAGTGAGGCGCTCAAAGACCCCTCTACGGGCTACGCCAAAAGCGGGTACATGGTCAGCGACGGCGTGCATTTGAGCGAGACGGGCATGAATGCGCTCATGGATTACATCCGCACCCATGCCCACGAGACCGAGGACACCCGCCCCGAAGTGTCCAACGTGCCCACCCATGTGGCGCCTCCGGACGGTTTGTTTGTCACTGTCAATGAGCCCGATTCTTCCTCTTCCTCCTCTTCTTCTTCCTCCTCCAGCAAGGTCGAAGGAAAGGTGAAAGTGGTGTTCAGCGTGGCCGGTGACACCGCCGGCGGCTCTCTGAGCGGCACGCTGCAGCAGGAAGTGGAACCCGGCGGCACCTGTTCTGCGGTGACTGCCACCGTGAACAGCGGCTACGCCGTGACCTGGGGATGCAGTGTGGGAACCATTGCCAATGTGAACGCCACCTCCCTGTCCTTTACCGTGCCCAGCTATGTGGAGGGCGGCACCACCATCACCGTGACGGCCAGCTTTAAAAAGACCACCTGCGAACACACTTACGACGCAGGCGTCGTCACCACCGAGCCCACCTGCGGGACCGCGGGCGTCAAGACCTTCACCTGCACCAAGTGCGGTGCAACGTACACCGAGTCGGTGCCCGCCACGGGCGCTCACAATTTCAGCATCCTGGTCAGCGAGACCCCCGCTCAGGTGGGTGTGGACGGCTCCCGCGTGTACCAGTGCAGCGTGTGCGGTGCCCAGTACACCGAAGTCATCCCGGCTTTGCCGGATTCTTCGACACCGACCCCGCCGCCTTCTTCTTCGACGGTCACGTCGACCCCCACAAACAGCACGGCTTCTGTGGAATCCACGGGCTGAACGATTGCGCATAAAAGCGGACGACTGCATGGCAGCCGTCCGCTTTTTTGTGCGAAGAAATGGTATATTCTTCATCCATTGGCAGATACTACTAATACAAATCTGTAAAGACCAATGGAGGAAAATTATGAAGGCTACTGGAATCGTGCGCCGCATTGATGATTTGGGACGGGTGGTCATCCCAAAGGAAATCCGCCGTACTCAGATGATCCGAGTGGGCGACCCGTTGGAGATTTTTGTGTCCGGAGCGGGAGAAGTGATTTTTAAAAAATACAGTCCCATCGGAGAGCTGGCCGTTGAGGCCGCCCACCTGGTGGAGGCTTTGTACAAAAACGCCGGCGTGCCCGCCCTGGTCACCGACCGCGACAAAGTGGTGGCTGCGTCCGGAATCCTGCGCCCAGGCGTGGGGCGCTCTTTGGACGGCGAGTACTCCTCCCGCATGGAAAACCGGCGCGTTTACACCGCCGACGGCGAAAAATTTGCCGTGTGCAGCGGCCTGGCCGTCACCTTGATGGCGCCTGTCCTCAGCAGCGGCGACCTCATCGGAAGCGTGGCGGTTTTGGCGTCCGACACAGTCTCCCCCGAGTGCGCCGGGACCCTTGCCCGGGTGTCGGCCTCCTTCTTGGGCCGCCGGCTGGAGGAGTAAGCCTCCCCGTTTTCGCTGCAAAAGACCGTTTGGACACACCGTCCAGACGATTTTTTAATGTTTATCATTAAAAAGTTATTGAAAAATTAGAATTTCTATTGTATACTGAGGGCGAGGTGAGGAAGATGGTACAGCGGTGGATGAACGAGTCCTTTGCCCGGGCGGCAGCGCGGGTGTTAAAGGGTGTGTGCTGGCTTGTGATGGGATTTTATGTTCTGTGCCTGGTGTTGAGCATACTGGGCCGGCAGACCTTTGTGTTGCACACCAGCACCGGCACCTATGACCGGGCCATTTACGCCGAGGAAAATCACGAGCCCGCGTCCCGGGGCCTCACGGTGGGCAGTTCCGACAATGTGTACGTGCGCGCCAACGATGAGGACGGCATAGACTGGGTCACCCAGATGGGCTTGAGCCTGATGTACGCGGTCCATGTGCTGCCTTTGATTGCGGCCTACTGGCTTTTGAGCCGGGTGCTGGCCAACGTCCAGGCCGGGCGCATCTTTGCGCCGCCCAACGACGTGTATCTGCTGGGCTACGGGGCATTGCAGTGCGCCGTGGCGGTGCTGGTGCCGGTTTTAAAGATGCTGATTTGCCAGGTTTGCAATCTTTTTTCAAAGAGCCAGATTTCCATCGGCATCAGCATGAACCTGATGGGCGCGCTGTTTCCCGGTGTTGCCTTTTTGGTGGCGGCGTACATCCTTCATTACGGCATGGAATTGCAGGACGAGGTGGACCACACACTATGATCGTCATTCGACTGGACCGGGTGCTGGCAGACCGGAAAATGCGGCTGAACGACCTTGCCGCCAAGGTTGGAATCTCCAACGTGAATTTGTCGTACTTAAAAACCGGAAAGGTGCGGGCCGTGCGCTTTAGCACGCTGGACGCCATTTGCAAAGCGCTGGACTGTCAGCCCGGAGACATTTTGGAATATGTAGACGATGAGCCATGAAAAACAAGGCCGGTCTTTGACCGGCCTTGTCTTTTACAAATCGTCTGCGTCTTGTACGGGGGTCTCGCGCGGGTCTTTCGGGCGCCCTGTGTAACTGCCCAGAGGGTCCGTTGGATCGGGGCGGGCATTGAGCGCCGCCCGGACGGCGGGCGCGTCCATGGGATCTTTTTTCTTCATGGCACTTTCCTCCTTTGTATATAACATGCGCCAAAGGGCCATGCTATATACATGAAAGGAGGGAAGATGGGTGAAAGGGACAAAGCTGTTCTGGCGTTCGATGCTGCTCTCGCTGGCAGTCATCGTGCCCTTTTATCTGGTGGTGGCAGTCTATGGAATGAGCCGCGCTACGCCCGTCCAGGAGGCGCGCACCGATGTGCCCATCACGCATCCCACCTCCACAGACGCCAAAACGCTCTTAGTCATGACCGGCCAGGAAGAGCCCGAGCACTTTGTGCTCATCCGGTTCGACGCCATGGAAAACCGGGTGGTGACCATGGCCGTGCCCGGAGAACTGGCCGTGCCGGGCACAAACGGACAGGAAAGCCTGGTGCAGGCCGTGCAAAAAGCCGGTCCGGCCCAGGCTGCCCAGCTTGTGTATCAGGTGCTGGGAGTTCCGGTCAGCGACTATGTGTATTGCGACGCCGACACGCTGGCGGAGCTGACGAGCGGGCTGGGAAATACCCGCATGAGCCTTGCCAATTACATGAGCGCCGCCACGTTGGGCGAACTTCAGTTGAGCATTCCCGGGGTGGGGAACATGACGCTCAACACCCAGTTGCTGGCGCAGGTGCTGGCGGCGGGCGCCGCCAACCCGGAAATGGAGCTGTTGCTGCGGGCAGAAGGGTATCTGGCGTTTTTGAAATCCGGCATGGAACACCTGACCGAAGTGCTGCCCGATGCAATGCGCACGGCCGTCAGTGAGTGCTCCACCGCCCTGACCGCCACCAAAATTTACGACTACGAGCGCATTTTCCGCTTTTTGGAAAAACAGGCGCCCGAGTGCCGGGCCTTCACGCTGCCCGGAACGTACGCAGAGGACGGCCTGTTCCGCCCAGGCTCCCAGGCCGACGCAGTGGTCCAGGGATATCTGGACGGGGATTCGGCTGTGTCGGACTGAGTTTTCAAAACAAAAAAAGCCGGTCGAGCTTTGCCCGACCGGCTTTTTTTATTTTCAAGATTTGCGGCACCCCAGTTTTGCCAAAAACCGGTCAAAAGCCGCCTGGCCTGCCGGTGTCTGTTTGAACACGCCGGCGTGTTCAAGACAAGTCTCGAACTTGGCGCCGATTTCCTGCTTGACGGCTTCCAGCGCTTTGGCCTCGCTCAAATTGCAACCGTATTTTTCCACAAGGAAATCGATCCAGTCGCTGTGCACCGGCGCCGCGGCCTTGGCCTCCTCGGCGCTCACACGGCCCGCCAGCACCCGCGCGACCACTGCGGCCTGCTTTTCCAGACGGCTGGGCAAAATGGCCAGTCCCATCACTTCGATCAGACCGATGTTCTCCTTTTTGATGTGGTGAATCTCCGGATGCGGATGGAAAATGCCGGCGGGGTACTCCTCGCTGGTCCGGTTGTTGCGCGGCACAAGGTCCAGCACATAGCCGGCCTCGCTGTCGTGATGCAAAATCGGCGTGACCGTGTTGTGCGGCACGTTTTCACCGTTTTCCTCGGTGTTGGCCAGAATGTCGGCCGCCGCGTCCGAATAACCACGCCAGGTCTGCAAAAACTGCTCCGCAAAAGCCTGCATCTGCGGAATGTCGTGACCGGTCACACGCACCGTGCTCACAGGCCAGCACAGCGTCTCGATTTTTACGTCCGGATATAACGGGTGAAAATACGTGCACTGGGTCTTTGCGCGCTGCATGGGGAAGGTGTAACATCCGCCCTGGAAATGCATGTGGCTGAGAATGCTGCCGCCCACAATGGGCAAATCTGCATTCGAACCGCAGGTGTAGTGGGGGAACTGGCGCACAAAGTCAAACAGTTGGGCAAACGTGCGGGGCTGAATGCGCATGGGTTCATGCTTTTCCGCAAATACAATGCAGTGTTCGTTGTAATACACATAGGGGCTGTACTGCAAATACCACCGCTCGCCGCACAAACTCAAAGGCACGATGCGATGGTTCTGCCGGGCCGGAAAATTCACACGCCCTGCATACCCGATGTTCTCCGGGCACAGCATGCACTTGGGATAGCTGGCCGCCGGCTGCAGCCGCTCCAGCGCGATGGTCTTGGGGTCCTTTTCAGGTTTGGTCAAATTGATGGTGATTTCCAGCGTCCCGTATTTGCCGGTGTATTCCCACTGAATGTTTTTCGCGATTTGAGCGGTGCGGATGTAGTTGGACACGATGCACAAATCGTAAAAATAATCCGTGGCGGCCTTCGAACCCGACGTTTTCCACAGCGCGTCGAATTTGGCGGCTACCTCGCTTTCCCGCGGCATCACCGCTCCCATGATGCGGGCTTCAAAGTTCACCCGCAGCGCCGGGATCTCGTTATCAAACAGGCCCTTTTTTGCGGCCTCGTCCAAAAGTCCTTCCAAAAGTTCCGTGGGTACGTCCAAATGTTCCTCGGGCACTTCGCCGGCCCAGGGCTCAGACAGCCCAAACAGGTCCAAAAGCGTGTTGCGCGCCACGTACATGTCCAGCTCAGTAATGAGCGAATGTTGCACACTGAACCGGAGCAGGCGCTCGATGAGAAGTGCGGTCTGTGCCATAAAAGCTCCTCCTTCATTGGAAACGAACAGGTTGGTTTGCGTCTCTTCTACTTTCATTATATCGGCGCGGGCCCGCGCTTACCATGTACTTTTGTTGTGGTCACTGGGCAATTCTGTGCCCAAATTTACACAAACCCACCCGGTGTGATAAAATGAGCACAAAGAGAGGAGTGACACCATGCACATCCGGCAACCCATCCAGGGCCAGCGCATCTGTCTGCGCAACTGCCAAGCGTCCGACATCGAGTTTTTGTCCCGCATGTGGCTGGACGCGGAAAACGGAAAATACACAAGCGACCCCACCCCCGAATATGCCGACGAGGCCTTTCAAAAAGCCTTGCAAACGCTGCCCGACAGCCCCTTCGGATACTATCTTGTGGTACAGCGCACCGATACAAAACAGCCGGTGGGCTCGGTGTCCCTGTTTCCGGACACGGACAAAAAGGTGTATGAAATCGGCTACTGCATTCACAAAGACCACTGGAGAAAAGGATACGCCACCGAGGCCGTGGAGCTGGCCATTGACTGGCTGCGAAAAACGGGCGCAGAAAAGCTGACCGCTCAGGTGGCAAACGAAAACGCCGCCTCTCGGGCGCTGTTGTGCAAACTGGGCTTTCGCGTGGCGGGGCAAAGCAGTTTTCAAAAATACAACATGCCCGTGCGCTTTGAAAGCCTGCTTTATGCGCGCCGGCTGTGAGGGCTTGACAAAGCCCGCAGGACAATGGTACCATAAAGAGCAAAGGCAGCGACGGAGAAAAGTAACGCGAACAGGCAGGCCTAGCGAGTGGGGGATGGTGCAAGCCCCGCGCCGCGCCCCGCGCCAAGAACCCTCCCGAGCCGCAATCCGAACCCCCTCGGGCCAGTAGGTGCGCCGTGGGCAGCGCGTTAAGCTGCAACGCTTTTGCGAGCGGAAAAGGGACCGCCTTTCGGCGGTAATTTAGGTGGCACCGCGGATCTGACAGCGATTCGTCCTAAACGGACGGTCGGGCTGTCGGATTTTTTTATTTTTTAGGAGTGATATCGTATGAAACGAACCGAGATTCGCCAGCTCTACCGCGAGACTCCCGCCGACGGCGCCGTGGTCACCGTGTGCGGCTGGGCCAAAACTGTGCGCGATTCCAAAAACATCGGTTTCATCGAACTGTCGGACGGCGGCTGCTTCAAGCCCCTTCAAATCGTGTTCGAGGCCGCCAAATTGGACAATTACCGCGAGATCGCCAAGGCCGGCGTGGGCACTAGCCTGCAGGTCACCGGCCGCGTGGTGCTGACCCCGGGCGCAAAACAGCCCTTTGAGATCAACGCCGACGAAATTTGTGTTCTGGGCACCTGCGGCCCTGAATATCCGTTGCAGAAAAAACGTCACACCGTTGAATTTTTACGCACCATGCCCCATCTGCGCCCCCGCACCAACACCTTTGCGGCGGCCTTCCGCGTGCGCAGCGTGGCGGCTTACGCCATCCACAAGTTCTTCCAGGAGAACGGCTTTGTGTACGCGCACACCCCGCTCATCACCGGTTCTGACTGCGAGGGCGCAGGCGAGATGTTCCGCGTGACCACGCTGGATCTGGACAATGTGCCCCGCACCGAAGACGGAAAAGTGGACTTTTCAAAAGATTTCTTCGGCCGGTCCACTAACCTGACCGTGTCCGGCCAGTTGGAAGCCGAGGCCATGGCCACAGCGTTCGGCAAGGTGTACACCTTCGGACCCACCTTCCGGGCCGAGAACTCCAATACGCCCCGCCATGCCGCCGAGTTCTGGATGATCGAGCCGGAGATCGCGTTTGCGGATCTGGCCGACGACATGGACCTGGCCGAGGCCATGGTCAAGAGCGTCATCTCTTACGTGCTGGAGCAGTGCCCCGCGGAGCTGGCCTTCTTCAACCAGTTCTTTGACAAGGGCCTGTTGGAGCGCCTGAACGCCCTGGTGAACAGCGAGTTCGTGCGCGTCAGCTACACCGAGGCCGTGGAGATTTTGAAACAGCACAACGACCAGTTCCAGTACAAAGTGGAATGGGGCACCGACTTGCAGACCGAGCACGAGCGCTATCTGACCGAGAAAATTTATCAGAAACCCGTGTTCGTCACCGATTATCCCAAGGAGATCAAGTCCTTCTACATGCGCCTGAACGACGACGGCAAAACCGTGGCCGCGTCGGACATGCTGGTGCCCGGCGTAGGCGAATTGATCGGCGGCAGCCAGCGTGAAGAGCGTCTGGACGTGCTTTTGGCCCGCATGGACGAGCTGGGGCTTGGCCGCGAGGACTACGAGTGGTATCTGGATCTGCGCCGGTTCGGCACGGTGAAACACGCCGGCTTCGGTTTGGGCTTTGAGCGCCTCATCATGTATTTGACGGGCATCCCCAACATCCGCGACGTCATTCCCTTCCCCCGCACCGCCGGTGGATTCTAAAATTTCATCGAAAAAAGACCGGCCGGGCACATGCCCGGCCGGCTTTTTGGTTCATTGGCAAACGTTGAGCATCTCATCCATCAGTTGCGGTGCGCCGCTCAATCGATAGTTCTTATAATCGGCTGAAAATTCCCCGTTTGAAGAGAAGAAAATCGTGGAACACCAGCGCCCGTCCTTGAATCCGTGCACATAGAGCATCTCATCCGAAAGCCCCTTGGCCGAACCGTCGGAAAAAGGAGTGGCAAACGTCCTTTGGTAACGGGCCTGTTCCAACAGCGCCCAAAGCCGGTTTTGCTGGTCCTGGGTCAACTGGTCGTACCGGACCACTTCGATGTCCGGTTGCGCATTTGCAATCGTGGTCTTTTCCCACATCACCAGCAGTTGGTCGCTTTCCAAAAGAGGCTGTGCCGCGGACATGGGCCAAAAATAAAACGTCAGCGCGGCCGCCACCAGCACCAAAAGGCCGCCGGCCCCAATCACTTTCCTTCGCATCCCCTCACTCCTTGCTGTCTCGATTCAGATAGGCGATGTAATCGTTTCCCCAGTCCTCCAGCGCGCTCAGCACACTGCGGAACTGCTCGCCCACTTCGCTCAGCCGGTACTCCACCCGCGGCGGAATCTGCCGGTACTCCGTGCGCACGATCAGGCCGCTGGCTTCCAGCGCCTTCAACTGCCGGGACAAAGTGGTGTGGGTCATCTCCTCGGGCATCCGGCGCTGAAGTTCGTTGAACCGGACCGGGCCGTCCGCCAAAAGATGCATCAGATACAAAGACCATTTCCCGGCAAGCACTTTTTGCGCCGTCACATACGGGCAGCGCCCAAACAAAGAAGGTTCTTTCATGTTACGCTCCTCTCTGATACCGGTATCAAAAAATATCGTACTTGTTTTTAATTGCCTATAATTGTACCATAAATACAACACAATGCAAGGAAGAAGGCGTTTTCAAATGGAAGAAATTCAAAAATACCTAAAAGAGTGCGGCACCTTTTACCTGGCTACTTGTCAGGACGGCCAGCCCCGGGTGCGGCCGTTCGGCGCTGTGTGCGGGTTTGAGGGAAAACTGTACATTGTGACCAACAACCAAAAGGACGTATACCGCCAGATGAAGGCGAACGACCGGGTGGAAATTTGCGGCATGAACAAAGGCACCTGGCTCCGGCTGACCGGACGGGTCAAAGAGGACACGCGCCGCGAGGCCCGGCAGGCCATGATGAATGAAAATCAGGCCGCTCTCAGCTCCATGTACACCGTGGACGACGGATTGATGACCGTGTTTTTCTTTGAAGAGGGAACGGCGGTGCTCTCCTCTTTTACCCAGGAGCCCCGGACCATCCGCTTGTAAAAGCAAAAAACAGCCGCAAACCGATTGGTTTGCGGCTGTTTTCCTGTTACACGCCACACAGCGCAGAGCAAGTTTATTCAAAATCGTCCTCGCCGCCGCCGCGCTCGATTTCGTGAGCGCGCTCTTCAAGCTGCGTGATGCGCTTTTGCAGCGCCGACAACTCCGCCCGCACAATGTCCGGGTAGTCCCGCTGGTTGAGCACCTCGCTCTCGTGCAGCACCTTGTTGCCGTTGATGCGCACCACCCGGGCGGGAATGCCAATGGCCGTGGCATTGGCCGGAATGTTGGCCAGCACCACGCTGTTGGCGCCGATGCGGCTGTTGGCCCCGATGACGATGGGGCCCAGCACCTTGCACCCGGTGCCGATGAGCACGTTGTCCTCAATGGTGGGGTGGCGCTTGCCCTCGTCCTTGCCGGTGCCCCCCAGGGTCACCCCATGGTACAGCGTCACGTTGTTGCCGATTTCTGCGGTCTCGCCGATGACCACGCCTGCGCCGTGGTCAATGAACAGTCCGTCGCCAATGGTGGCACCGGGATGAATCTCAATGCCCGTGAACCCGCGCCCCCATTGACTGACCATCCGCGCCAGGAAAAAGCGCCGGTGGCGAAACAGCCAGTGAGACACTTTATAAAATACCAGCGCATGAAAGCCCGGATACAACAGCATGACCTCCGCCAAAGTGCGGGCGGCCGGGTCTTTGTCCCGCATGGAACGGGCGTCTGCCAAAAGGCCCATGCACAACACTCCTTTGTCTACAAAATTGGGATACATACAAGTATACCATGCAAAAAGGCCGTATACAAGCCAAAAAAACGTCCAAACGCACAAACAGGCCGGCCGGGTCCCACACCCGGCCGGCCTGTACCGGCAAAATGCGCCGGCAAAAACACCCCTCAAAACATGTGATTCTTATTTTTGTGTGCTGGGCTCTTTGGCCATCAATTTCTGCACGCCCTGCACGGCTACGATCACGCCCAAAGCGAACAGAGCCACCGCAAAGAACAACTGCAAACCGTCGCCTGCCACATTGGCCGACGTGCCTGCCAGAATGCCCCCGGTCTTTTGCACGATGGTCATGGTCAGCGCGGTCAGCGTCACGGCCAGCATGACCACCATGGGCACCCACAGCATCCAGCCCTTGCGTTTGGTGCGTTTCAGATACACTGCGCAGGCAATCAGGGCCAGGGCGCTCAAAAGCTGGTTGGCCGAGCCGAACAGCGGCCAGATGGACTGATAGCCCGCTTTGGCCAAAAGGTAGCTGAGCACCAGCGTCAGCACGGTGGCAAAGTACTTATTGGTGACCACCTTGCGCCAGGGTTCCATGTTCTCATCCTCAATGGACGCGTCCAAAAACAGCTCCTGGAAGGACAGACGGCCAATGCGGGCCACGCTGTCCAGACTGGTCAGGGCAAAGGCGGACACCGCCAGGTTGATGAGCGTGAAAATCAGGTTGTAGGAAAAGCCCAGCTCGGCCAAAAAGCCGGCTACGCCGCCTGCAAAAATCTGGGCGGGCGTGGTGTAGCCCTGGGCCGCCGCCTCACCGGTGGCAAAGCTGCCCACGGCGATCAGCGCGATCACCGCCAGCATGGACTCCATCAGCATGGCGCCAAAGGAGACCGGCAGCATGTTCTTCTCGTTTTTGATCTGCTTGGAAGCCGTGCCCGAGGAAACCAGGCTGTGGAAGCCGGAAACAGCGCCGCAGGCGATGGTGACAAACAGAATGGGGAACATATAACCGGTGCCCTCCACATAGAACGAGGTGAAGGCCGGCAGGTTGATGGACGGATTGGTCAGCAGTACGCCCAACACGGCGGCCACGATCATGAACACCAAAAGATAGCTGTTCAGATAGTCACGCGGCTGCAACAGCGCCCACACAGGCACCACGCTGGCCACAAAGATGTACGCGAACACGATCAGATGCCAGGTGCCGGTGGGAAAATACACCGGTGCGTGCAGGCCCACGGCTACGCCCACCACCAAAAGCGCAATGGCGATCAAAGTGTTCAGCCATTTGTGCAGCTTGCCGTAGCGCAGCAAGCAGCCCAGCGCCACAGCTTCTACGATGAACAGCATGGAAGTGGTGGCCACGTTGCCGTTGGCCACGATTTGAGAGCCGTCGGCCGCAAAGCCGTTGAATGTGCCGGCCACTACGTCCGCAAAGGCTGCCACCACCAAAATGCAGAACAGCCAGCAGAACAAAAGAAACAGCTTTTTGCCCCACTTGCCAATGTATTCTTCAATGATGTAACCGATGGTGCGGCCCTTGTTCTTCACCGACGCGTACATGGCCGAAAAGTCCTGTACAGCGCCAAAGAACACGCCGCCGATCAAAACCCACAAAAGCACCGGCACCCAGCCGAACACCGCCGCCTGAATGGGGCCGTTGATGGGGCCCGCACCTGCGATGGAGGCAAACTGGTGGCCAAATACTACGCCCGTGTCCGCCGGCTCGTAGTCTACGCCATCTTCAAATTCATAGGCCGGCGTCTTTGCGTTGGGGTCGATGCCCCAGGTCTTTGCCAGCCATCGGCCGTAGAAAAGATACCCCGCGCCCAGAACCACGATGGCAATGCACATCATGATAAGTCCGTTCATTGATTGATTCCTTCTCTCCTTCGTTTTTCATCGTCAAAAAAAACAGGGCTTCATCCTCCTGTCGGAAGACGAAACCCTGTACACAAGTTCCGCGGTACCACTTCGCTTGCCGCAAACGCGACCACTCTGCCGTGTCAAACAACACGTGTGCCGGTAACGGAGCACAACTCCGGCCGCGCCTACTGGGACTTTTCCGTTGGGGCGGCTGCTGGCAGGGGATGCCCGGTTCGGTCTGCTTCCGCCTTGCACCAACCGGCGGCTCTCTGAAAGCAGGGGCCCAAATCAGGACGGCCTGTTCACTGCATTTAACGATGATGTGTATTATAATACCCCCATACAGCCCTCGCGTCAAGGGACAATGCGCAAAAAGTTTAGCTGCGAAACACTTTATTTTTTGTGAATTTTACCACACAAAAACGGTCCCGGAGCCAATGCTCCGGGACCAAACGTTTTTAACAACCGTCCTTCGATTCCAGCCGGCGCCGGGTGATTTCGCGGGCCAGCGTGTACAAAATGCTGCACACAGGCACCGCAAAGAGCATGCCCCCGATGCCCCACAAACTGCCGCCCACGGTGACGCTGGTCAGCACCCAGATGGCGGGCAGGCCCACCGAAGAGCCCACCACGCGGGGATAGATGAGGTTGCCCTCGATCTGCTGGAGAACCAGCAGGAAAATCACGAACAAAACCGCCTGCACCGGGTCCACCATCAAAATCATGAAGGCGCCCACCACCGTGCCGATGACCGCGCCCACAATGGGAATCAGGGCACAGATGCCCACCAGCGCGCCGATCATGGGCGCATAGGAAAAGCGGAACAGCGTCATGCCCAGCCAGCACAGAAGGCCCAGAATGCACGCCTCGGTGCACTGGCCCGTGACAAAACTGGCGAAAGTGTCCGAGGAAAGGCGCGCCACATACAAAAGCGTCTTTGCGGCGCGGTCGGGCAAAAACGCCCGGCAAACGGCTGCGCACTGAGCTTTCAGCTTTTCTTTGCCCAGCAGAATGTAAAGCGCCAGGATAAAGGCGATCACAGCGTTGGTAATGCCGCCCACCGTGCCCGAAATCACCTGCACCGTGCCGTCCACAAGAGAAGAGACCTGGTTGGTCAGATAGGTGATCAGTTCCCGGCCCGTGTTGGCCCAGTCAATGTCCAGCCCCGCCAGCCATTGCTCCAGTTGGGGAAAGCGGTCTGCGTTGTCCTGCAAAAAGGTGATCACCCGCGTCAGGAACGGAGGCAGCGTGTTGGCCAGCACCACAAACGCATTGACCAGCTCCGGCACAACCAACCAGAACACCGCCGCCAGCACCGCCAAAATGAACAAAAGGGAAATCAAAATGCACAGGGGCCTGCGCAGCCGCGCAAGGGCCTTTTTTTGAGTGTGAGGAAACAAATGCTTTTCCAAAAAACGCATGGGAACGTTTAACACGAAGGCGATGCAGAAGCCCAGCGTCAAGGGGAACACCACCGTCGCCAGCGAACCCAGCACCGATGCCAGCAGCGCCAGGTTGCACAGCACCCAATACAGCACCACGCATCCGCCCAAAACAAGGGCCAGGCGCAGCAAAGTCGGTTTATCCAGTTTCATACATGCACCTCTTTTGTCAACTGATGTAGCTCATGGGGTCTGTGAGCATACCGCCGATATACAATTCCAAATGGCAGTGGTTGCCCGAAGAATAGCCCGTGGAGCCTACGTAGCCGATGACCTGGCCGCGGGCCACGCCCTGGCCGGCGCTGACCGCCAGGCTCGAGCAGTGGGCGTACAGCGTTGCCATGCCGTTTCCGTGGTCGATCTTCACATAATTGCCCCAACTGTAATGCCATCCGGCCTCCACCACGGTGCCGCTGTCGCAGGCGTAGATGGGCGCGCCGTAAGGTGCGCGCAGGTCCACGCCGCGGTGTCCGCCCTGGCCAAACCGGGTGCTGATGCCCACATAGTCCGGAACCGGGAACACCAGCACGCCCGAACCGGTCACCGAAGTGGTGGGCGGCGTCTTGGTGCCCACCGCCACGATTTTGGGCGTCATCTCCTGGGTGACGGTGATCTGCAGCGGCACGCGGGAAACTTCCTGTCCGTCGATGCTGGTCACCTCAGCCACCACGTGCTGGGTGCCGTTTTCGCCGTACTGGACCACCTTGCGCACGCCGGTGTAATATTCGTCGCTCTCCACTTCTTCGGTGATGTACTCAATTTCCTCGTCGTACTCCACCACGTCCACGGTCTTGACCTTCAAATAGTCGGGGTTTGCCTTCAGCGTGGCGATCAAAGTGTCCGTGTCCTCAATGGACGAGGTGAAATACACCCCCGGCACCAGCTCCACATTCTGGGCAAATTCCACCCGGTGGTTTGCGTTCTGACTCTCCTGATAAGGGGCCAGCGTGTCGTCCAAAAGCTGCTGGATGGCCGTGCTGTCCGTGGCCACGCCCACCAGCTCGCCGTTGATGTGCACGCCTGTGGCGTTCTGAATCTCGTCGCTGGAGCTGGCGATGATGTCGTCCGCCAGTTGAAAGGCCGTGGACCGCGCCGCCGCATCAATGGGCCGAATGGAGAACGTGGGCTCCGCGGTCCAGTCCCGGGTGCTCTCGTCCGAGGCGATGATGCGCTCGCGCACGTAGCTTTCGGCGCTCTCCCACACGTTTTCGTTTTCAATAAATCCAAGCATCTGACCGTTGTATTCCACGGCCAGCGAATAGTCGTACCCGAGCACCTGGTGCACAGTGAACACCAGCACTCCCGCCGCCCCCAAAGGCAGCAGATACCGCAGCGCGTTGCCCACCAGGTACCGATAAGCTTTTACGCCGCTCTTTAAATAGGCAAGACCGTCCTTTTTGCCCTCGCCCTCCTGCGCGGCCCGCACGGCGTTGCGCACGCCCCGGGCAAACCGCACAAACGGTTCGGTCAGATCCCGTACGATCAGCCCGAAAAACCGCACGACCGGCAGCACAAACAACATCACCAGCGCCACCGCGCCGTTTTTCAACGCGCGCAGCGCCCATCGGGTGCGCCGTCCGGCACGCACAAAGGCGTACTCGGTCTGCTGGCCCACCCGGTAGAACAACTGACCCAGGGCGTTCCAAACCGCCCCGGCAGGCAGTTTTCCGTCCTTCGGCCGGGCGGCTCCGTCGTTGGCGCCCCGCTGCAGATTGGTCACGATTTTATGCAGCGCCGGAGTGTCGTCCTTTTTGGGCGGCTGCTCTGGCAGGTCCTGCTCTTCAGGAATTTGATTGGTTGGTTCCATGCAATGCTCCTTACTGTGCAAAATACAGGCCGCTGGTACCGCTGAACAAAGCGGCCGGGTCTACGCTCTGGTTGCCGATGCGCACTTCAAAAAACAGTTCTTCACCGCTTTCACCCAGTTTTGCACCTTGCTCCAAAGTCTGGCCCTTGGCGCACGCAAGCGCCGTCAGCCCGAAATAATAGCTCTTTACGCCCGCGCCGTGGTCCACCACCACGGTGTTTCCGGTCAGCGCCAGAGTGTCCGCAAACACCACCGTGCCCGGCGCCACTGCCGTCACCGGCGTGTTGGCCGCGCAGCCGTACGTGACGCCGCTGGACCGCCGCAAACTCTGGGCCTCTCCCTCGTACACAAACGACCCGTAGGGCACCCGCTCCACCGCCCCTGTGCAGGGCGCCGAAAACCGGCCCGACCAGGCCGGGGCTGTCCCGCTCATGGCGTACAACGGATACATCGCGTCCCGGAACGCCTGCGAGGCCGATGCGTCCGCCGGCTGGGCCGCCGCCAGGTACAGCCGCGGATAGTCCCGGTGCACCACTGTCACGTTCTCGCTCTGGGAAAACTCGCCGCAGCGGACCGTAACGGCATACTCTCCGGGTTCCCGGTTGTAGTGCATGCCTCCAAAAGCCACTTTGCCGCCGGGTACGTCCACAAACGGCGTAAAGGGCAATTCACTTTCCAAAGTCAAAGAGGCGTTTTGGTCCAATACGCCGCTCACCCGAACGCACAAAACATCCCCCTGCAAAAGGCGCGTAGAGGAAAACTCCACCTTTGGCGGGGCATTCACGGTAAAAGACGCATCGTACCGGAACACGCCGTAGCCTTTGCCCGCCTGGGGTTTGATCTCCACGGTCGCTTGCAGCACATACGTGCCGTTTTCCTCAAACGAAAGCTCGTTCAACGAGGCCGAATTGGTGTTGTACAGCACATTGCCGTTTGGCCCGGTGACCGTCAAAGCCACCAGCGCGTCCCCCGGCAAAGACAGCGGCACCGAGGCCTCGGTCAGTGTGCCCAGGTCCTGGCGCGTGCCGGTGCCCCCTTCATCGGTCTTGTACAAGACCCCGTTCAGCACCGGAGCGTGCCACTGGTACTGTGTCGGCTGCAGCGATTGTCCGTTCAGCGTCAGCGCCGGCGGGGTGTAATCGGTCGCGTCCGTGTTCTGGTAAAGCCAAAACAGCGTGCCGCCCACAAGGGCGCCCACCAGCACCGCCACCAGCAAAAGCCACAGCAGCGTCCGCTTCAAAGCACGCATCCCGCCGCCCCCTTTACCATATAATTAAGCTATTATACCACACAAAGGGCATTTTCGTCAAAGAAGGGACATATCCAGGCTGCCCAGGTTCTGCACATACAGCCCGTTTTTCATGGCGTAGCGCAGCGTATAGGCGGTGCCGCCCGAGCGTCGGTTGCAATAGCCGATGCAGCGGGTGGAGTGGTCCACAAGATAGCGGTCCCGGGCCAGATATGCTTCCCGGCCCGGCGGGTTGGGCAGGCAAACGACCTTGTTGTACCGGCCCAAAAGCCACTGGCGCCGTCGAAGCTGCTCAAGGTTCCAGCGAAGCGTATAGCCCGCAAACGGTTCCACCGCAATGACCCGTATCTGCGGAAAACGGGTGTCCCGCAGATCCAAAAGCACTTCGGCAGCCAAGCTGTCGAATCCCACGGCGCCGCCCACACCGAAATAATGCACGCCGGCTTCGATGCACTGTTCTGCCGCTTTTACCAAATCACACACCAGTTGGCGGGAATCGCCGGGCAGGTCCCGGTGGCCGGTCAGACAACAAGTTTGCTCTTTCATAATGCCTCCTCACAAAATAGAATCTTGCTTTCAAGATAAGCCAAACAAGCCCGCCCGTCAAGGAAAAAACAGGCGAGGAGAAAAACAATTTTCGGCTTTGAAAAAAACAGGTTTCGCCCCCCGCTTTGACCGGCGCAAAAAAAGACGAAAAAGCGGAAAATACCGCGCCCCAGCCCCCGCTTTTTTCGGATGTTTTATTGCTAAACCGTGTGCGGACGTGGTATACTTGTCCCAAATCGCAAAAATGCGGAGGGAAAGGGAAAATGAGACAGTTTTTGGCCAAGGAGTGGCAGGTGGAGGAGTCCAATCCTCTCATGACCACTACCGAAAAAGCAAAGAAGTATTCGGACATCATCAACTTATCCATCGGGGACCCGGACCTGCCCGTGCCGGCCGAGATCCTGGAGAAGGCCGCCGCGGACGTGCTGGCGGGCTACACGAAGTACAGCGATCCCTGGGGCTACGCGGATCTGCGGCAGGCCATCGTGGATTTTTACAAGGAAGATTACGGCGTGGACATCGCCATGGAGAACGTGTTCGTCACGGCGGCGGGCTGCGCGGCCATGAGCCTTGTACTGGAGGCCGTGCTGGAAGAAGGGGACGAGGTGCTTCTGTTCGACCCGTATTTCTCGGCCTACGACCAGCAGGTGCGGGTGCCGGGCGGCGTGCCCGTGTGCGTGCCCTGCTTTGAGTTCGAGGACTGGCAGCCCAGCGCCCAGCGCGCCGAGCAGTACCTCTCAAAGCGCACCAAGGCCATGATCCTCAACACGCCCAACAACCCCACGGGCGTGTGCTATTCGGACAAGACCCTGCACGAGCTGGCGGAGTTTTCAAAAAAGCACGATTTGCTGGTCATTGCCGACGACATCTACACCAGTTTTGTGTACGGCGGGGCAAAATTTGTGCCCATCATGAGCCTGCCCGGCATGGCCGAGCGCACGGTCACCGTGAACAGCTTCAGCAAAAACTACGTGATGACGGGCCTTCGCATCGGCAACATCGTGGCCCCTGGGGACATCTGCCGCGCAGTCAAGCACATCAACGAGTGCGTGGTGTACTCCGCGCCCAGCTACTCCCAGCGGGCGGCGCTGTACGCGCTGCAAAAGCGCCACGAGTACGCCCGTCAAATCGTGCCTGAATTCGAAAAGCGCATGGCCTACGGGGCAAAGCGCATCCGGGCCATCCCGGCCTTTACCCTCAGCCCGGCGGCCGGCGGCATCTATCTGTTCCCGGGCATCAAAAAGACCGGCCTGACCAGCATGGAAGTGTGCCAGCGCATTTTGGACGAGGCCCACGTGCTGATGGTGCCGGGCTCGGCCTTCGGCGATGCAGGCGAAGGATATCTGCGCATCGCCTGCACCGTGGGCGTGGACAAGATGGCCGAGGCCTTTGACCGGCTGGAGAAAATGCCCCTGTTGCAGGGAAAGTAAACGAGGTGTTTTGGGTGGACGAACTTTTGAAGGCGCGGGCGGTCATCGACGAGGTAGACGCCCAAATGGCCGAACTGTTCTGCCGGCGCATGGACGCGGTGCAGTCTGTGGCCGCTTATAAAAAGGAAAAGGGCCTGCCGGTGCTGGATGCGTCCCGGGAAGAAGCCGTGGTCGCAAAGAATCTGGCGCTGCTGCCAAAGGCCGAGTACAGCGAACTGTACGAAGATTTCGTGCGCCACAACATGGCTTTGTCCCGGGCCTTCCAGCGCCGGATGCTGGCCATGGACACGGTGGCCTACCAGGGCGTGGAGGGCGCTTTCAGCCACATCGCTTTGCGCAAATTGTTCCCGCACGCCACGGCCCGGGCGTATCCCACCTGGAGCCAGGTGGTACAGGCCGTGGAAAAGGGCGAAGCGGTGTGCGGCGTGCTGCCCTTTGAAAACAGCCACGCCGGCGACGTGAGCGAGGTGCTGGATCTGTGCTTTGCCCACGAAACCGTGTGCGTGCAGCAGGTGTACGATCTGCCCGTGAGCCAGAATCTGCTGGGCATTGCAGGCGCAAAGCTGAGCGATGTCAAACAGGTGGTGTCCCATCCGCAGGCGCTGCAGCAGTCGGCCAAGTTTTTGCGCACATTGGGCCTTTCCACAAAGCCCATGGCCAACACCGCCGCCGCAGCCAAGTACGTGGCCGAGACAAAAGACCCGTCTTTGGCGGCCATCGCATCCAAAGAGACTGCGGAGCTTTACGGCCTTTCGGTGCTGGCCGAGGACGTGAACACCAGCGAGAACAACACCACCCGGTTCATCGTCATCGGAAAGGAAATGGCCGCCGCGGGCAGCCGGTTCAGCCTTCTGTTCACCGTGGACCACGTGGCCGGCAGCCTGGCCCGTGTGGTGCAGGCCATCGGCGAGATGGGCTTCAACATGGAGTGCATCAAAAGCCGGCCCATGCCGCACGTGTCTTGGGAGTACTATTTTTACGTGGAGCTGGTGGGCGATGTGTCCAGCCAGAGCTCCCACGCGCTTTTGGAAAAACTGAAGGGCCTGTGCCGCACCGCCCGGGTGCTGGGCGTGTACGGCCGTACATAAAGGAGAGAGTGACATGAAACTGACCATGCGGCTGGGCGTGCGCAGCTACGACATCGTGGTGCGCCGGGGCTCTTTGGGCCGGGTGAACCAGCTTGCCAATTTGGACCGCAAAGTGCTGGTCGTGACGGACACCGGCGTGCCCCGCACCTACGTGGACACAGTGCTGGCCCAGTGCGGCCAGGGCGTGGAGGTGTGCGTGGACCAGGGCGAGGGCTCTAAGAGCTTTGCATGCCTTGAAAAACTGCTGTGCACCATGCTGGAAAACGGATTTTCCCGCTCGGACGCGGTGCTGGCGCTGGGCGGCGGCGTGGTGGGGGACCTTGCCGGCTTTGCGGCCGCCTGCTACATGCGGGGCGTGGATTTCATCAACTGCCCCACCACCACCCTGAGCCAAATCGATTCTTCCATCGGCGGCAAGACCGCCGTGAACCTGGCGGGCACCAAAAACGTGGTGGG
>NZ_CAUWGY010000006.1:0-63538 GCF_963558415.1 uncultured Ruthenibacterium sp.
TGGAATTTGACACAGACATTGGTGGATGAGGTCTATGCCAAATCACTGTCGTGCTCAGGGTGGTCGGTTCGGGCTCATTTGGCAGTGGATACAGGAATGCACCGCTTAGGGGTTCCGTGCGGGGACATTCAAGCAATTTCGCGGATTTTTTCTATGCCGGGGCTACGGGTAGAAGGGGTTTTTTCGCATCTTTGTGTGGCGGATGGACTGTCCGTTCAAGAACGGAGTTATACCGAAAAGCAGACAAACAACTTTTTTGCTATGGTTCGGCAACTTCGTCAAAGAGGAATAGATCCAGGAGAAATTCATTTGTATGCCAGTTACGGCGTTTTAAATCAGACTGCGATTCCCTGCACATGGATACGAGCGGGAATCGCTCTTTATGGCGTTTACAGTGAATATGGAAAAACAGCAAATCGCGTGCCTCTTCGTCCGGTGCTTTCTCTGCGTGCCAGGGTGGCTTCCGTGCGTGTTTTAATGCCGGGGGAATGTGCCGGTTACGGCCTTGTGTTTGAGGCAAAAAGACACACACTTCTGGCTACAGTGACCATCGGCTATGCGGACGGTCTGCCGCGAATGCTCCCGCAGAGCGGTGGACGCGTAATTGTACGCGGACATTATGCGCCGATGGTGGGACGGCTGTGTATGGATCAAATGCTGGTGGATGTGACGGATGTTCCGGACGTCTGTGCAGGCGATGTGGTGACATTGATTGGAAAAGACGGAGAAAAGGAAATACGCGTGGAAGAACTTGCGGCCCGCTGTCATACCATTTCAAACGAGTTGTTGTCTGGTTTAAGCCCTCGCCTTGGACTGGTTGCCGAAAAAAATCGGCATAAAATTTGGAAAAGATTATTATGATAGTAGCAGTGAACACAAGGAGGGAGTAATGTGGAGCTGTCATTTTTGTCGGATTATTTTATTCCTGTAATTACCGGAATTTGTCTTTGTGTAGGATCGATTCTGAAACGTTGGATTGCTGACACAGGACATAAGTACATTCCAACGGTTTGCGCAATACTGGGTGCGGTGTTGGCAGTTTGGATGAGTCGAGAATTTTCCCCTGCTGTATTGCTGCAAGGCATGTTCAGCGGCCTCGCGGCTACAGGGTTGCACCAGGTGTTCCATCAAGCTTTGGGACAGACATTTCAAAAAAGCAACAGTACTCGGGGAAAAGCAAACAAAGCGTAGAACATTGCTCTTTTTACGGGATCACAGATAAAAAAACTCCTGCCTGAAGCGTTAAGGCGGGAGTTTTTTTATGTGATCAAAATGCAATATCATAATTGATAGGGGAGTAAAAAGTAGTTTCGAGTTCTTCCCAACTGGATACCCCTTTGCCAAGAATCCACATTAATTTGGTGTAGGCAGCTTCAAGCGTCAAATCTCGCGTTTCGAGAAAACGTACGCGATTTCGAACACGACGTCCCACTTCATAGGTGTCTACTGCGCTTCCCTCATACGTAACTTGCGTGGTGATGACCAGAACCTTTTTATGAGGTTCATAGCGAGCCATTTCTGAACACAAAGTATCCAGAATGCTGTCCGGTAAACCACCGACGCCAAAACTTTCCACCACGATGCAGTCGTACAGTTTGACAATCAACGGAATGATCTCCGGGGAGATTCCGGGCGTCAGTTTTAAAAGAAAAATGTTGGTGTTCAGTTGGTCGTAGAATTTCAATTTCCCACAAGGAGGGCAGGGGGCGACATAATAAATGATACGATCATTCTGTACTTGTGCCAGCGCTGGAAAGTTGATGCTGGAAAAAGCGTTGTAGCTGAAAGTCGACGTCTTTTTGGCACGTGTGCCGGCAATCAATTTTCCGTCAAACACAAGATTTTCACCACGTGTGCGTTCGTCCAAAGCAAAAAGAATGCTGTCCCGGAGATTTTTCTTTGCATCGGTGATCTCCTGTAAAATGGAACGCTGTGCTCCTGTGATAAGAATGGGTTTGTCCGCATTTTGAATCAGGTAAGACAAAGCGGCCGCAGTATAAGCCATGGTATCGGTGCCATGGCAGATTAAAAATGCATCGTATTTTTCGTAATTGTCATGAACAGCGCGTGCAATCATTAGCCAGTGCTGAGGAGTAATGTTGGTGCTAGACTGCACAACGCCTGGCTTTCCAGTTCACACACATCTTTGAATTCAGTAATGTATCCACGCAGGTCACTGGGACTCAAAACAGGGGTAAGACCGTTTTCCGTGGGACCAGAAGCAATGGTACCACCGGTGGTTAGCATCAAAATCTTTTTCTTTTTCATAGTACCTCCTCAACGCCTTCTAATTGAAAGGAAGGTGTGTATTCTTCTTTTGCGCTGCTTTTTTCCTGCATGAATCCCTGGGTCAGACCCAATTCCACTGCATAGTTCACTGCTTGACGGTATTCGTAAGTGGAGATGCGCCGGGAAAGTTCTTTGTATTCTTTGGCTTTGTAAAACGGAGTGTATTGACTCATTAGGCTGGTTAAAAAACCATTTGCGGGTAGTTGTTCAGCCATAAATTTGAGCACAGCCTTTGTGTCGGCCAGAGCACCCGGCAGAGCAAGGTGTCGAACAATAACTCCTTTTTTGAGCAGCCCTTCTGCATCCAGGACAGGCGGCCCCGCCATGCGGCACATGGTGAGCGCTGCCGCAGACGCCACATCAAAGTAGTCGGCGGCACCGGAATATTTTTTGCTCAAGACAGGGGAGACATATTTGATGTCCGTCAGCCATACGTCCACTACATCCTTGAGCATCTGCAGGGATTCCTGTGTCTCATATCCGCCGGTGTTGTAAACGATGGGAATAAAAAGCTCCGGGCCCGCCAGCGCAAGTGCTTCCAAAACCCACGGCAGGTAGTGGCCGGCAGTGACCAGATTAATATTATGGGCACCTTGTTCCTGCAGACGCAAGAAAATGTCGGCCAGTGTCCGTGTGGATACCTCTTTTCCGAAATTCTGCGCACTGATGGTGAAGTTTTGACAATAACAGCATTGGAGCGGACATCCTGAAAAAAAGACAGTTCCGGATCCTTTTGTGCCGGAAATGCAAGGTTCCTCCCAAAAATGAAGGGCGGCGCGCGCCAGACGCACTTGCGCGCCACCGCCGCACAGCCCTCGTGTGCGGGTGCGATCCGCTCCGCAAGCGCGCGGACAGAGAGTGCAGTGTGTGATTTCCATATAAAAAAACTCCTCCCTGTATGCGGGGTAGTGCCGCGCGGGATTCTTTTTTTAGTGTACCATAAATCCTCTGGATATGATACAATGTATCCATACAAAAAATAAAAAGGGAGTGTTTTTATGCCGCAGAAGGATTATCGGAAACTGGGCGGATGGCTTCTGTTTTTTGCAGTGATCTTAGGAATTGGATTTTTCTCCAATCTTGTATCGTTGATGAGTTCTTTGGCTTATTTGAACGTGAATTTACTTTTGACCATCCTCATGATTGCGTGTGTAGTGGCACAAGGCGTGATGTTCTATCAGATAGTTGCGCGCAGGCCGAATTACTGGCGCTGTCTGATCCTTTTGGTGGCATTGTTGACAATTTCGGATCTGTACACTTTGTGGTATGTGGGATTTAACGCACAGTTTGTCACCTCGGTTGTGGTCGACTTGATTCGCAGCGCGATTTGGCTTGCCTATTTTCACAAGTCCAAAAGGGTGGCAGTCTATTTTGCACAGTCTGTGCCCTTCGATCAGCCCTATCCCAATGTTCAAACGGGCGCTTCGGGTTATTGTCCGTACTGCGG
Source organism: uncultured Ruthenibacterium sp. (assembly GCF_963558415.1). Lineage (NCBI taxonomy): Bacteria > Bacillati > Bacillota > Clostridia > Eubacteriales > Oscillospiraceae > Ruthenibacterium > uncultured Ruthenibacterium sp. The sequence goes on from NZ_CAUWGY010000006.1 coordinate 3,737, forward strand.
AAGCGCAGTCAGCGATGACGCAATTTTCTGCGGGCACTGTGGACGGTCGCTGCGCTGAGAGGAGACAAGAATGGAAACTCCACAACAGAAGTTTCTTAAACTGCTGGCAAGAGACTATCCGACAACGGCGGCTGCCACACAGGAGATCATCAACCTACAGGCCATTTTAAAACTTCCCAAACCCACTGAGCACTTTATGAGTGACCTCCATGGGGAATATGAAGCATTTACACACATCCTTTCGAACGCTTCCGGAGTCATTCGAGAAAAGGTGGACCGTGTGCTGGAGGATTCTCTGTCCGCTCAGGAGCGGGCGGAGTTTGCTACACTGATTTATTATCCGGCGCAAAAGTTGGCACAGCTCAAGCCGGCGCAAAAAAATCTGGATGAATTTTATCGCCAGACTCTTTACCGCCTGATTGATGTTTGTCGTATGATGAGTTCGAAATATACACGAAGCTACGTGAGAAAGCGATTGCCGCAGGGGTTTTCTTACATCATTGACGAATTGCTGCATGCCCACTTTGAAGACCATGACAAAGATTTGTATTACGGGCGCATTTTGTCAGCAATCATTGATAACGGCCGTGCAGACGCTTTCATCACAGCTATGTGTGAATTGATTCGGCGTTTGGCGGTGCATAAGCTTCATATCGTGGGTGATATCTTCGACCGAGGCTCTCGCCCGGACATCATTTTGGATGAGCTGATGGCACATCATGCGGTGGACATCCAATGGGGCAATCACGATGTGGAGTGGATGGGGGCTGCCGCCGGAAGCGCGGTCTGCATTGCCAGCGTGATTCATGTTTCTCTGAGCTACAACAATTTGGAGACGCTCGAGGATGGATATGGACTGAATTTGCGGCCACTGGCGCTGTTTGCCGAAGAGGTGTACAAAGACACAGATGTATCAGCGTTTTGGCCAAAGCTGGTGAACGACGGTGGGTATTCTGCTGAAGATTTGGCCAGAGTGGCTCGAATGCACAAAGCAATTGCGATTATTCTGTGCAAGCTGGAGTGCCAGGTCGTGCGGCGCAATCCGGATTTTCAAATGTTAGATCGTGCACTTTTGGAAAAGATGAACTTTGTCACTCAGACAGTGGAAGTGGACGGGAAAGTTTACCGTATGCGTGACTGTGATTTCCCAACCGTGGACCCGGAACATCCGTCCAAACTGACTGCGGGAGAACAGGAAGTTATGGACAAACTCTGTCAGAGCTTTACAGAAAGCGAACGGTTGGCCCGGCACGTACGTTTTCTATATGCCAACGGAAGTGTTTACAAAATTGAAAACGGTAACCTTCTGTTCCACGGTGCGATTCCTTTTGATGAGGATGGTTGCTTGGCGCGCATCACGATGGATGGAAATGATTATCGGGGGCGTGCCTTTATGGATTATTGCGAACGAATGGCCCGGCAGGGTTATTTTGCGCCTCAGGGAAGTGAGGCTCGACGGAAAGGTCAAGATTTTCTGTGGTACCTTTGGTGCGGGCGGCGTTCTCCGATTTTTGGCCGCTATAAGATGGCGAATTTTGAGCATTTCTTTTTAGATGAAGAGGAAAGCTACGCCGAGCGAAAAGATCCGTATTATGACTGGGTGGAAAACGATGACACAGTTGTAGCTGAGTCAGCGGTGTTACGCATCTTTGAAGATTTTGGGTTGGACCCTGCACACGGGCATATTGTGAATGGACATGTGCCAGTAAAGGCAAAAAACGGAGAGAAGCCGGTGAAGGCCGGTGGCCGCCTGATTGTGATTGATGGAGGATTTTGTAAGGCTTATCATAAGCGCACAGGCATTGCCGGATACACGCTGGTTTTTTCAAGCCGAGGTCTGTCTTTGAGAAGCCACGGTTCTTTTGAAACAACGCAGAAGGCCATTCGTGAGAACGCAGACATCCTTTCGACGGTAAATGTGTTTGAAACAAGTGAACGGCGTGTCTATGTGGAAGATACGGATGAGGGCGGCCGGCTTCAGGACCAAATCGAGGATTTACAAAAGTTGGTTGCGGCCTATGCGGATGGTACGTTAAAAGAACAGGAGTAAAAAGGCAATGGTAAATCATATGAATGAAAGTGGAGACAGTTGGCCGGGGCAGCCTCTGCCTTTTGTGGAATGTGAAAATTTTCGGGAATTGGGTGGTTATTGCGGCCTCAACGGAAAGAGCGTAAAGCACGGCGTTTTCTTTCGTGGTCCGGCTTTGTGCGATATTCGCCTGAAAGAGGATCAAGAGCGCTTTCTAAGCCTTGGAATTCGAACAATTTTGGATTTCCGCTCTGAAAGCGAAAAGCGGCATGAGCCGGACCCAACCTTTGACGGAATCGATTACATCAGCCGTTCTGCACTGCGTGATGCCCAAGGCAAGGATGTGGATTTTGACATCGAAGCAATTTTTGCGGGCGGTGAGCAGACGGTGTCCCAAATGCTTCATCTGGTGGAGGACGGATACGCTCATATGCCTTTTGACAACGATGCTTACAGGGAGTTGTTTCGGATCCTTGCCCACAAGCGTGTTCCGGTCTATTTCCATTGCAGTGCGGGAAAGGATCGGACCGGCATCGGAGCGGCGTTGATCCTTTTGGCACTGGGCGTAGACCGTGAAACGGTGATTCAGGATTATTTGATTACCAATACATGCCGTCCTAAGGCACGGGCGCAAATTGAAAAAGTGTTGAAACGGTTCTTCCCTGAGCCGCGTGCTGCGGAATTGGCAGCGGTGACGGCTGGAGTGCAGAGATCCAGTATTGAGCGGGCACTGAATGCCATCGAAGAGCGCTATCCTCGTTTCGAGGATTATCTCATGGCAGAATGTGATGTGAATGAAAAAACGCTTGATGTGATCCGACAGATGTATCTTGTGTAAAGAAAGGAGCTTGGAATATGGCAACACCACACAATGCAGCACAGAAAGGCGATTTTGCCAAAACGGTTTTGATGCCGGGTGATCCGCTACGAGCAAAATTTATTGCGGAACATTTTTTGGAGTCTGCCCGTCTGGTTACACAGGTGCGAGGAATGCTGGGATATACAGGTACCTATCAGGGCCATCCCGTTTCAGTAATGGGTTCGGGGATGGGAATGCCATCCATTGGCATTTATTCTTGGGAGCTATTTACACAGTATGGCGTGGAAAACATTATTCGTGTGGGGTCGGCAGGTGCTTATGCTGCACAGGCAAAATTATTTGATGTGGTTTTGGCTACGGCAGCTTATTCTGAATCGAGTTATGCAAAAACGCAGAATGGTTCCATTGGGGATACAACCTATCCGTCAGAAGAGCTGAACCGCCGTCTGCGTGCCAGTGCGCAAAAGCAGAACATCCCTTTGTTGGAGGGTGTGATTCACTCCAGCGACGTATTTTATCGGGATGCGGCCGATCCGGACTATTGGAAAAAACTCTTTGAGCAAAAAGGTTGTTTGGCGGTAGAAATGGAGAGCTTTGCGTTGTTCCACAATGCGCGAGCGACCGGAAAAAATGCGGCTTGTGTTCTGACGATTTCTGACAGCTTTGTCTCTCATGAGGAGACCACGGCCGAGCAGAGAGAACGCAGTTTTACGCAGATGATGAGATTGGCCTTGGGAAGCGTACTGGAGGAGTGAACGATGAATCCAGATTACAAAGCGTTGATTCATGAGGCGTTGCGCGTGAGAGAAAATGCATATGCGCCTTATTCAGGTTTTCGCGTAGGAGCGGCACTTTTGGCAAAGGACGGAACCATTTATACTGGGTGCAATGTGGAATGTGCGAGTTTTTCTGCCACCAATTGCGCTGAGCGAACGGCGCTGTTCAAAGCGGTTAGCGAGGGAAAAAGAAAATTTTGTGCACTTGCGATTGTGGGGGGCAAAGGTGATCCCGAGAAAAATGGAATCATTGCTCCTTGTGGTGTGTGCCGGCAGATGTTGTATGAATTTTGCGGTGAAAAATTGGACATCGTAATGGCACAGGATGAAGAACATTTTACGCTTTGTACACTGGGAGAGCTTTTGCCTGTGGGATTTGGCCCGCAGGCTCTTCTGTAAATGCTTGCTTTTCGGCCTTTCAGGCTGGGATTGAAATCTTTTTGTAATTTTGTTATACTATTTGTAGTGTCGTCCGCCGGGTGTGGGCGGGCTTTGATTTTGACCGCGCGAGCCCCAACGCGGAAAAGGAGCTGACGATATGAAAAAACTGCTGGCGTGCATTTTGTCTGTCGTTTTGGCGGTGATGGTTCTGGTGGGTTGCGGAACACAAAAGGCAGAGCTTGCTCTTGTCACTGATGGCGGAGAAGTGACCGATGGAGCCTTTAATCAAGGTGCCTGGGAAGGGTTAGTAAAATATGCCGAGGAAATGAGTATTTCAAAACTGTCTTATAAGCCGGTTGAAAATACAACAGAGGCCTACCAGGACGCGATTGATTTAGCTGTAAAAGGCGGCGCAATGGTTGTGGTGGCCGTAGGATATGAGATGAAGGATGCGGTTGCCTATGCGCAGGAGCAGTATCCAGAGGTAGTGTTTATACTTCTGGATGGAACTCCCTTTGCACAAGGAGATGCGCAAGCGTATCCGAATACAGTCGGCGTGGTTTTTGCAGAGGAACAGGCCGGATTCTTGGCCGGATATGCAGCGGTCAAAGAGGGAATGACCCAACTTGGATTTATGGGCGGGAAGGCTCTTCCCGAGGTTGTTCGTTACGGCTATGGATTTGTTCAGGGCGCGGAATATGCAGCGCAGAAAATGGAGCTGCCGGCGGGCACTGTGACGATAAAATATGGTTATACCGGAAGCTCAACTGCAAGCAATGATATTCAATCGATGGCTGCAGGATGGTACGGCGAAGGAACCGAGTGCATTTTTGCATGCGGTGGTGAGATGACGAGCTCTGTATTGAAAGCGGCAGAAGATGTGGGAGCAAAGGTGATTGGTGCTGATGTGGACCGCTCGGATGATTCGGAAGTGATTGTGAGTTGCGCAACGAAAAACTTGAGTGGCGCTGTCTATAACATGATTTCTGATGCTTACGATGAAAAGTTGCCGGGCGGACAGACGATTGTTTACGATGCGTCCAACAACGGCGTGCAGTTATCGATGGAAACGTCAAAGTTTAACACGTTTACGCAGAAGGAGTATGACTCCATCTACGCGGCACTGGCAAATAACACAGGGAATATTGCAACTGGAATTTTGAAGGATACAGATGACCAAGGAAATCCAATTGCTGTTACAGATATTCCTCTTTCGCTAATAAATTTGCAGCAGGTAGGATAAAGAAAGACCGGCGGGATTTTGGCATTTGGCTAACCCGCCGGTTATTTATAAGAATGGAGTGCAAGAGGATGGAAAAAGAAGAATTGCTGGCGAGGGTGGACCATACATTGCTTAACCCGGAGGCTACTTGGGACCAGGTAAAACAAATTTGCGATGAGGCAGTGCGTTTTCACACGGCTTCGGTATGTATCAATCCATGTTATGTTCGCCAGGCGGTAGAGTATCTTGCAGGTCGCGTGCCGGTGTGTACGGTTATCGGCTTTCCCCTTGGCGCAACCAGCACACAAGCGAAGTTGGCGGAAGCACAGCAGGCCCTGATGGACGGATGCAGCGAATTTGATATGGTGATTAATATTGGCCGCCTGAAAATGGGGGATGTGGATTTTGTCAGAAGTGAGATCGCTGCTTTAAAACAACTCGTGGGAAAACACATTCTCAAGGTGATTGTAGAGACTTGTCTTTTAACGGATGTTGAAAAGGCAATCATGTGCGATGTGGTGTGCGAAGCAGGAGCGGATTACATCAAAACTTCCACCGGATTTTCCAAGGGCGGAGCAACATTTGAGGACATTGCCTTGTTTGCCCAAAAGGTTCGTGGGCGCTGCAAAATCAAAGCGGCTGGTGGGATTCGTACCCGAGAAGACATGGAACGGTTTGTTCAGCTTGGGGCAGATCGGCTGGGAACTTCTCGTGGCATCAGGATTTTATGTGATGGCAGTCGTGAAAATGTTGCAAAAAATTTAACAATTTGACTTCTATTTTGTGTTATAATAAAACGTATATTTAAAAAATTTGATAGATCATGATGAGAAAGGAAGGCGATCAGAATGCCCATCGATAAGTCCATCGATTATTCTGCCATTACACCCGAAATTAAAGCGCTGAGCGAACAATGTAAGCAAAACGGAAGCATTGACCCGGCTCTGTACACGAAATACGATGTGAAGCGCGGCTTGCGGGATTTAAACGGAAATGGTGTTTTGACCGGCCTTACAGAAGTCAGCGAAATCATGGCATTCAAGGTAGTAGACGGCGTTAAAACTCCTTGTGACGGAAAACTGTATTATCGGGGCGTGGATGTTGAGGATATTGTAAAAGGCTTTATAAAAGAAAAACGGTTTGGCTTTGAGGAAACTGTCTATTTGCTTTTGTTTGGGAAGCTTCCGACCAAAGGTGAATTGGATGAATTTACAAAACTCCTTGCATTTTATCGTTCATTACCGACCAATTTTGTGCGGGATATTATCATGAAAGCGCCTAGTGCAGATATGATGAATACTCTGGCGCGCAGTGTTTTGACACTCTATAGTTACGATTCTCGAGCAAATGACAATAGCATTGACAATGTACTTCGGCAAAGTTTACAGTTAATTGCGCTGTTTCCCATGTTGTCGGTCTACGGGTATCAGGCGTACAACCACTATGTGAAAGATGGAAGTCTTTACATCCATAATCCGCAGCCGGAATTGTCCACGGCAGAAAATATTCTGTACACACTTCGGCCGGATTCAAAATATACTGAGCTGGAGGCACGAATTTTGGATCTGGCGCTGGTTCTTCACGCAGAACACGGCGGCGGAAATAACTCCACCTTCACTACGCATGTGGTTACTTCTTCTGGAACGGATACTTATTCTACGATCGCGGCTGCTTTAGGTAGTTTAAAAGGTCCTAAACATGGTGGTGCTAATATCAAAGTAGTTCAAATGTTTGAGGATATGAAGAAAGTAGTCTCTGATTGGAAGGATGATGAGCAGGTCGAACGCTATTTGCGTGCTTTGCTTCACAAAGAAGCCTTTGATAAAGCTGGTTTGATTTACGGAATGGGTCATGCAGTTTATTCCCTCAGTGACCCACGCGCCAATGTTTTCCGCCATTTTGTTGAGGATCTCGCCAACGCAAAGAATCGGCATGATGAGTATGCGTTGTATGCGGCAGTGGAACGGCTTGCGCCGAAAGTCATTGGAGAAGAACGCCGTATTTATAAAGGCGTCGCGGCAAATATCGATTTTTATAGCGGTTTTGTATATAGCATGTTGGATTTGCCGTTGGAACTCTATACGCCGATTTTTGCGATTAGCCGAATTGCCGGTTGGAGTGCGCATCGCATCGAGGAATTGATTAATGCAGGAAAGATTATTCGCCCGGCTTATATGAATGTGTCCGAACGGGTGGCTTATGTGCCTTTGGCGGAGCGAGGATAAGATTTGGATACAAAATGCTGGTATGCTTGGCGTACCAGCATTTCTTTTCGGTACAAACTGACGTTTTGTGAAAGAAAAGAAGGGATTAGTGCGTATTATAGGTAGAATGATACTCTCGGGAAGGAGATGTTTCAAATGACGGAAAGCTGGATCAAACGGATCGTAGCCATGATGGTGGGAACAGCGCTGGTGCTTTGTCTTGGCGCGACGGCTTGGGCAGACCAGACAGATACCGTTCGCGAAAGCGGTTTGACCATTACTGGAAATTCGGATGGGGTGCAGAAAGACGAAAGCGGCCAAATCTGGATTTCAGAGGATGGTTCTTATCAAATATCCGGTACGTGGAAAGGTACCCTGGAGAACGCAGATGAACAGGCACCCAAGGCGGTTCTGTGTATAGCGGGCGGGGTAGAAGCCGATATTTCATTCAAGAATGTAAATGTATCTTCTGTTGAAGAATTTACAGCAGCATTGGACCTGGACGAGGGGGCAACCGTGCGTTTGTCCGTCTCGGGAGAAAACACTTTGCAGGGTGGAGAGAATTACACCAGCATTGACATTGCAAAAAATGCAAAACTGAATGTGGCCGGTTCCGGAGCGTTTCAAACAGGTGCCATAGATGGTTCAGGAACTTTTGCTTTGGATTCTTCTTTCCAGGGCGTTGTTCGTTCGGGAGAAATTTCGTGTGGAACGGATTCTTCAAAATGGAACGGCATTTTGTTCCAAAATGAAGCAGGGTGTGTCTATGGAACACCGTTGTTGGAACAGAATTTAAATATTTCGAAAACCGAAAGTTTGACGATTCCCAAGGATGTTGTATTGACCATAGGAAAAGGTGTTGCGGTGCAGAACAGCGGTTCTGTGCAAAATGAAGGGTCGATTTATAATTATGGCGACTGGAAAGGAAATTCGCCCAAGGGCAATCAGCTTTTGCAGGACGCTCAGATTTCGCTTTCTCTTTCCAGCCAGGAAGTAACCTTTGCGGATAAGCTGACTGTTTTGGCTACTGCGCGAGTTCCAGACGGCACATCCGGGGGAACCGTGACGTTTTGGATGGGCGAGATCGGTGGGAATGGAATCAAACTTGGAACATCGCAGGCCACTGTAAAAGGTCAGCAGGCTTCGGCTCAGCTTATAGTGGAGCGATGCAGCGCGAACTTGGGCTTTGCAGTAGGCAAGACAGCAATTTATGCTGATTTCGGAGAGATGACCGGAAGCTTGATGCCGGGGCAGAGCAATGGCATAGAACTCATGGTGAAGGAAATTATTCGTTCTATTCCGGCACCTGCGGCACAGGCCGGTACGGAATTGAATATTATTCTTGGCGCCGTTACCCCCAGTGCCGGTGGCGGTACGGTGGAATATGGCCTTGCCACTGAGAACAATACAGAAAAAGTTGAAAAATGGCAGACGGGTACGACCTTTACCGGACTGAATGCGGGAACAGGTTATTATTGTTTTGCTCGCGTTACAGGAGATCCGGAGTATGCACAGGCGTATGCAGTAAGTGGTCCGGTGGTTGTTCCCAAGGCGGTTCGTACTCTTCCTGCTCCGACAGCCGTAGCGAAAGATGTGTGTCGCATAGAGGTATCGGCGGTAACTCCTAGCGCGGGAGCAGGAACCGTGGAGTACGGAATTTCTCTGGAAAATCAAGTTTCAAAAGTTTCTGCATGGCAGACAAGTACTGTTTTTGAAAATTTGACAGCAGAGAAAACATATTATGTGTTTGCACGTGTAACAGGCGATTCGCAGTACGAGGATGCAGTTTCCCAGGCAACTGCTGTAACTGTTCCAAAGGCGGCACGCACAATGAATGCGCCAGGCGGAAAAGCGGGCGGTACAGATAAGATTGTGTTGGAAACAGCCACACCGAGTGCGGGTGGTGGCACAGTAGAGTATGGCGTTAGCGAACAGAACGATAGCAATACGGTAACCAATTGGCAGGCGGCAACTACCTTTACCGGTTTAAAAGCAGGAACACCTTACTATTGCTTTGCGCGAGTGAAGGCGGATCCTAGTTATCAGGATGCGGTTTCTAAGAGCACAGTGATTTTTACGCAAAAGGCAAGTGAATCTTCTGCGACGACAAATCCTGAGACGTATTCCATCCAGGTTATCGCCGGGGAAGGCGGAACGGTCAGTCCCTCTAGTATGCAGGTAAATGCCGGTAGTACACATACTTTTACGTTTACACCTAAAAAGGGTTATGAAGTTGCAAATGTTCGGGTAGATGTAACGGATTTTGGATCGCGTACGAGCTATACGTTTGAAAAGGTTTCTGGACCACATTCTTTGACGGTGACCTTCCGGCCGGTAAAAGCTTCGTCTAGCAGTAGTTCGTCTTCGACATCCAGCTCTTCGTTCCAGCAGCACTGAGGAGTCCAGCTCCGCAAGTACAAGCGAGACAACTGCCAATACCAAAAACGGAAAAATTCCCACAGTTCTTTTAATTGTGATTGCGCTTTTGGTAGCGGCGATTGCTGCGGTCATTATTGTAATGGCGGTTCGGAGGAAAAAAGGGGATTCCGGGTATGATGAGTATGAAGAATATCCTCGTTATTTGGATGATGATGAAAATGCTACAGACGATTACAATGAATTGGATGTAGATTCGGATGAGGATTCCGATGACCGTTAAAAAGTATTTAAAGCCAAAAGCCCCTGTCCGGTTAGCCGGACAGGGGCTTTTGTAATAAAGAACGGCATATCCTTTCGGATATGCCGTTTGACTTTTTAAATTAGTCGCTTACATAGGGCAGCAGAGCAACATGACGAGCACGTTTGATCGCGACCGTCAGCTCACGCTGATGGAAAGCGCAGGTACCGGTAACGCGGCGAGGAATAATTTTCGCACGCTCAGAAATATACTTGCGCAGACGAGGAACATCCTTGTAGTCGATGTGGTCAACACGATCAACACAGAAGCTGCAAACTTTCTTGCGGCCACGGCGCTGCGGACGGCCACCGGCACGGGTGTCCTGACGCTCTTTATCGAATGCCATGAGACAGGTCCTCCTTTTTTAGAATGGTAGATCTTCGTTGTCGTCGATGACGGCAAAATCATCCGCGCTTCCGGCGGCATAGCTCACAGGCTCTGCCGGTGCGGGGCGCTGGGCGGGGGCAGGCGGAGCAATGTAATTACTACCACCAGAAGACCCCTTGCTTTCCGCAAAGTGGATGTTTTCTGCTACAACTTCGTATGCAGTGCGCTTGTTTCCATTGCGATCCTCATAATTGCGAGTCTGCAAACTGCCGTTTACAGCAATCAGACTTCCTTTATGAAAATACTTGCAAACAAACTCTGCGCTTTGACGCCAAGCAACAATGTCGATAAAATCGGCTTTGCGCTCTTCGCCAGCCCGCACAAAGCTGCGGTCAACCGCAATGCGGAACGTACATGTCGCAATCCCGTTCGGGGTGTGGCGCAATTCCGGGTCCGCAACAAGGCGGCCCATCAAAGCAATCACATTCAGCATTATTTTGCCTCCTCAGCTTCGGGTTTCGCAACGATCATGGAACGCAGCACGCCGTCGGTGATTTTGTACACACGGTCCAGCTCAGCGGGGAAATCAGGGCCGCTGGTGAAGTTGATGATGGTGTACACGCCGTCGGTTTCGTCGTTGATGGGGTATGCCAAACGGCGTTTGCCCCACTCGTCAACAGAGTCGATCGTACCGTTCTTCTCGATGAGAGCCTTAAACTTGCCCACCAAAGTGGCAGTTGCCTCCTCATCCAAAGCAGAACTGGTAACCAGCATGGTTTCATATTTTGCCATTTCTGTGCACCTCCTTTTGGACATATGACCCCTTTCGGGGTAAGGATATGCCTGCAATTTTCAGCAAGCAACTTATTATATAATAAAAGAAGAAGTCCTGTCAAGAACATTTTGAGCAGAACTTCTTCTTTTATTCACAATGTTTGAACCAGTTCCTTCAAATAGGCTTTAAACTCTTCTCCAATTTCCGGATGGCGGAGTGCAGTTTCCACCTGAGCCTGCATTACGCCCAATTTTGCACCCATATCGTAACGCTTCCCGGTAAAATCTACACCAGTCATGCCGCTTTTGCGTGCAATGACCGCCATAGCATCGGTCAATTGAATTTCTCCGCCAGCACCAGGCTGCGTCTTTTCAAGAATATCGTAAATATCAGGAGTCAGCAGACACCTTCCCAGAATAGAGAACAGGCTCATTTCCTGACCCAGAGCCGGTTTTTCGATCATATCGGTGACATTGTAGAGATTGTCCTGCAACCGTTCCACTTTTAAAGAAGAATACTTACGAATAGCATCCCGACTTACTTCTTTGATTCCAACACAAGGCTTGCCGTATTGCTCATACGCTCGGCACAACTGAGCCGCCACGGGGTCATCTCCCATAATGACATCATCCCCATAAAGCACCACAAAGGGTTCGTCTCCTGTGAAGGGACGAGCTTTCAAAATGGCATGTCCCAATCCCTTGGTTTCCTTTTGCCGCAAGAAGAAAATATCGGCAAGATTTGCAATCCCGAGACAATCTTCAAGCATATGTGCTTTGGCCGGATTTTTACCCAGAGCAGTCTCCAACTCAGGGGCACGATCAAAATGATCCTCCATGATCCCTTTTCCGCGCCCGGTAATAATCAAAATTTGTTCAATGCCGGCGGCTACTGCTTCCTCGACAATGTATTGAATGGCGGGTTTATCCACAATTGGAAGCATCTCTTTCGGCATTGCTTTGGTGGCAGGCAATACGCGGGTTCCAAGTCCAGCGGCCGGAATAACAGCTTTACGGATTTTTTGCATAATAGGTTCTCCTTTCGAAACTTAGCCATAAAAATAGTTCATCATTTCTGTCGGTCCCACGATTGAAATAACCAAGGAATTCAGCGTGACCAAAAGTGCAAACAAGAAAACAACACCGAGAACCGAAGTGCCACCTTCATGCTGCGCAGCCTGAATCATTTGCGCAGGAGAAGTAGAGGACTTTTGCAAGGCCTTCAACTTTTTAAGAGCATGACGGCGATATAAATAAAATGCGTAAAGTGCGAAAAAGACAGAACTTGCAAAGTTTAATACAAAGCAAATCAGGGTGAGGCCTTCCAGTGCAGAAGCGGATAAAATCGAGCCCGCCGGAAGCCCAACCGTTTGAAACATGGCCAAATAAGAAGGAATGGAAAACACGATGGACATGACAAGCGACAGAATACCCCAACCCCACATTTTTCGATAAAAGAAATACATCGGTGCATAAATCAGCGCGCTCCAACAAATGCTGGTTTTGCGGTTCAACCGATCCATACGAGAAAACTGGGCAAGATAGTATTGTGAGCTGCTTCCGATAAAAGAAGCCCAAGTGGCTGTGTCGATGCCGTCGTATTCTTTTTCCAGTGAGACGACCGGGCCCACAGGTGTGCCACCGAACGGTGTTCCCAAAGGCGGAAAGATTTGATCCGGTGTGGAAACATCCGGGGTACGTCCAGGCGCACCAGAAACAGGCTGGCCATTGCGGAGAGGTTGGCCACAGCGCTCACAAAAAATATTGTCTTTTTGGTTTAGCGTATTGCAAGCAGGGCAACGCACTCCGTCCGGTTCTTTGGGCTTGGGGGGATCAAAAGAAAATCCCGTACCGTGTTTTTCTTTAAAAACACATTTCCCTTCTTTTTCATAACACGCTCGATGATAAGGAGCGCCACACTCTGGGCAAACAACAATGTCATCGCCTTCGTGCAAAGGTTTATGGCAACTGCTGCAGTGGCAGTTTCGATAGTCGATCATGCTTAAGTTTGTCCTCCTCAAGATACTATTATGCATACTATACCGCATCAGGGGCAAAAATGCAAAGAAAAGAGTGTGAAAAACAGGAAAAAAACGAAGGCGACCAAAGAAACGGCCCTCTTTACAAGCGCATGGGAATCTTTTATAATATTTGGGTATGACAATTGTTTCTAATATCCCGCAAAGAGAGGAAATTATGGTTATTTTAGATGAAGTAAAACGTCAGTTGTCGGAGCTGGAGCCGGAAGTAGCAGATTTAGCGGATGCGCTGGCCATTGAGCGCAGCAAACTGCGCTTGGAAGAATTGGAACAGCGCAGTGCCAGCCCGGAGTTTTACAATGATGCTGAGGGATCAGGTGCTGTATTTGCAGAAATGGGCGAACTGAAACAGCGTATTGAAGATTATCGTGCGCTGCAGGAAATGCTCAGCGATGCACAAACGCTTTTGGAAATGTGTGAAGAAGACAGCGATGAGACATTGGCAGAAGAGTCACAGGCCGCTGTAGAGCAGTTGGCCCAAAAAGTAGAGGAGATGCGTCTGATCACGTTGCTAAATGGTGAGTACGACGCAAACAATGCTATTTTGACATTTCATGCAGGTGCAGGCGGAACGGAGGCACAGGATTGGGTCTCCATGTTGTATCGTATGTATACTCGCTTTGCTGCACGTCATGGCTGGAATGTGAAAGTTCTTGAGTATTTGGATGGCGACGAAGCAGGAATCAAGTCCGCGTCTATCTTGGTAGAAGGGCATAATGCTTATGGCTTTTTGCGTTCGGAAAATGGTGTGCACCGTTTGGTGCGTGTATCGCCGTTTGATGCATCGGGCCGTCGTCACACCAGTTTTGCTTCTCTAGAGGTTATGCCGGAGATGGATGATAAAATCACCGTTGAAATCCGTCCCGAGGATATCAAAATGGAAGTGTTCCGTTCTTCTGGTGCCGGTGGACAGCACATCAATAAAACTTCTTCCGCTGTTCGTTTGATCCATATTCCCACGGGCATTGTGGTAAGTTGTCAGAACGAGAGAAGTCAGTTCCAAAACAGGGACATGTGTATGAAAATGCTGGCGGCAAAGCTCTATCAGATCAAAGAGAGAGAGCATTTGGATAAAATCAGTGATATCAAAGGTGTACAAAAAGAGATTGCTTGGGGAAGCCAAATTCGTAGCTATGTATTTATGCCTTATACGCTGGTCAAAGATCACCGCACTGGCTATGAAAACGGAAATGTCAACGCAGTGATGGATGGCGACTTGGATGGTTTCATCAATGCGTATTTGAAAGCAGCCAGCAAAGGAGAGCTGGAAAAATAAAATCTTCATTTAACTTAAAAAAGCCGACGGATGAATGTCCGTCGGCCTTTTTTATTTTATTCGTGAAGCAAATTCAGCGTAATCTCATATTTGGATTCTACAGAATATTTTTGAGGAGCAGTTGCCTTATATTTATTTAATGCAGCAGTAGCGCGGACCGGATTTTGAAGAGTACCAGCTCCAGCCACACACCCGCCAGGACAAGCCATTCCTTCCAGAAGATAACCGTTCAATTTGCCTGCTTTGGCCATCATCAGCATTTTTTTGCAATCCTGCAATCCCTGGGCAGCCATAACTTTTACTTCTCGGTCCGGATCCATTTTATGAATGGCATTTACCACAGCATTGGCAACTCCGCCCGATACTGCAAAACCACGTCCGTCTGCAGTAGCCTCTGTTAATTCAGGTCCTTCGGCCACCTCGGAGAATTGAATGGCCTTGGCCTCAAACATACCCATGACTTCTTCAAACGTCAAAACAAAATCAACGTCACTGCGGATGGTGCGACGACTTGCTTCCAACTTTTTCGCCGCGCATGGTCCAATGAAAACGACCTTGCAGTTTTTGTGCTCCTTTTTAATCAAACGTGCGGTCAGTACCATCGGGGTCATTGCCATTGAGATATAAGGAGCAAAATCCGGGAACAATTTTTTTGCCATGACGCTCCAAGCAGGGCAGCAAGAAGTGGCCATAAACGGCTGATGTTCCGGAACCTCACGCATGAAGTCCTTAGCCTCTTCGATGGTGCACAAATCAGCGCCGATCGCTACTTCTACCACATCGTCAAATCCAAGCAGCTTCATAGCGGGCTTCAATTTGGCGGTAGTCATTTCCGGACCAAACTGTCCTACAAATGCCGGTGCTACCGCGGCAATCACGCGATCGCCTTTGTTAATGGATTGAATGACCTGGAAAATCTGACTCTTGTCCGCAATAGCGCCAAAGGGGCAGTTAACAAGGCACATGCCACAAGATACGCATTTATCATAATTGATCGTAGCTCTTCCAAGCTCATCCGAGCCAATGGCATCCATGCCGCAAGCCTTTGCGCAGGGACGTTCCATTTTATTAATGGCACCATAAGGACAGGCATTCGCGCACTGGCCACATTTAACGCATTTTTCCTGATCAATAACGCTTTTTCCGTGCACAATGGAAATAGCCCCTTTCGGGCATACTTCTTTGCAGGGGTGAGCCAGACATCCTTGACACAAATTGGTCACATGGAAAGATTTTTCCGGGCAGGCATTGCACGCAAATTTAATAACATTGATCAAGGGCGGCTCGTAATATTTCTCAGGACGAGCACTTTCTTCCACACCTTCTGCCAAAGGTGCATGCTGGTCAATGGGGCGCAAAGACAAACCCATGGTCAAACGCAGACGTTCACCAACAATAGCGCGTTCCAAAAAAATGCTTTCACGGTAACGCTCTACCTCGCCAGGAACAATCTTGTAGGGAAGTTCCTCGATGTGACTGTAATCAGTTTTTTCGTACGCCATACGGGCCACTTCGGTGAATACCTTGCGGCGGA
Source organism: uncultured Ruthenibacterium sp. (assembly GCF_963558415.1). Classification (NCBI taxonomy): domain Bacteria; kingdom Bacillati; phylum Bacillota; class Clostridia; order Eubacteriales; family Oscillospiraceae; genus Ruthenibacterium; species uncultured Ruthenibacterium sp. Next base: position 19,796 of record NZ_CAUWGY010000006.1, read on the forward strand.
TATCGGTTACGGACGAATAAATGCCTCGCATGTATAAAACTCCTCATCATTTTATATGGTCAAGAAAATACCGCCATAATAATACCATTCACAAAAGAGCAGTGCAAGAGCATTTAACAGAACTTTTTTCTGTTTTACATAAAAATGGACCTCATTTTATAGATTGCAAAACAAAAAAGGATGTACTATACTAATAAGGTATATCATTTGTCCAAAAGTAATCGGACAAATGAGGAGAGAACACAGGGAGAAACTCTATGGATTTAATTTGGGATATTTTATTGGACGCATGGATGGACAGCGTGAAAATGCTGCCGTTTTTGTTTATAGCCTACTGGGTAATCGAATATGTCGAGCACCGTCATTCGGAACGGATTGAGCGCGTATTGGCGAGTGGTGGACGTTTTGGCTTTGTACCCGCAGCACTATTGGGATGTTTTCCACAATGCGGCTTTTCCGCGATGGCTGCCAATTTGTATGGGTCAAAGGTCATTACATTGGGAACGCTGCTGGCGGTATTTTTGACAACAAGCGATGAGGCGATTCCATTAATGTTGGCCAATCCTGACCAGTGGGAAGCCATGCTCGCAGTGATAGGAGTCAAAATTGTAGTTGCCTTGTTAGCAGCATTGTGCATAGACTTTTTGCTAAAAAAATGGATCCCATCGTCTGTACGAGGGGGGTATACCGGAAGTAGCCAAGAGGTAGATTGCCATGAGCACCAGGAGGAGGATGGAATCCTGGTGGCGACATTAAAGCATACATTTAATATTTTTGTGTTTATTTTTGCCTTCAATATTGTGTTGGGGGGGCTTGTAAGCATCATCGGACAAGACATTATTGCCTCGGCGTTGGCAGCCAGTGGCTTTTGGCAACCTGTCTTGGCTGGCTTGATTGGCTTGATCCCTAACTGCGTAGCCAGTGTTTTATTGACACAGCTTTTTGCTGCGGGCCAGTTGAGTTTTGGCGGCGTAGTGGCCGGCCTTTGCACCAGTGCAGGTGTTGGCTTGGCGGTATTGTGCCGTTCGAATAAAAGCTGGAAACAAAATTTGTTCATTATTTTGTTGCTGTATGTGATTGGTACAGCAGCCGGAATCGTTTGTCAGATTTTGGTTTGATAAGAGGTACGTATGGAGGATTCTTTGCTTTTGGCTCTTCGTCGTTATGCGGCGTCTGGAGCGATTCCTATGCACATGCCGGGACATAAGCGGAACGAATCGTTGGCACCTTATTTGCAGATGCTGAATGCCCCTTTGGATATTACCGAGATTGATGGTTTTGATGATCTTCACGATGCCCATGGGATTTTGAGACAGGGGATGGAACGTGCTGCGCATTTGTGGGGAGCACGCAGAAGTTTTTTTCTGGTGAACGGAAGTACCGGTGGTTTGCTGGCGGCCATCCATGCGGTTTTAGGAGCGGGTGGAGACGCCATTGTTGCTCGTAACTGTCACAAATCCATCTATCATGGGTTGGAATTGTGCGGTGTAACTCCCCATTTTGTCTGTCCGCCTGTGGAGCAGAGAATCGGTGTGTGTGGCTCCATTGTGCCTGAGGATATTGAGCGCGCTTTGAAGGATTGTCCATGTGCAAAATTGGTAATTGTGACAAGTCCCACATACGAAGGCGTGATCAGCGATATTCGAACGATTGCGGAGATCGCGCATCGTTATGGCGCTGTGTTGTTGGTGGATGAGGCCCATGGAGCCCATTTGGGAATGGGAGACTTTCCAGAGGGCGCGGTTGCTTGTGGTGCGGATCTGGTGGTTCAAAGCGCACATAAAACGCTTCCAAGCTTGACACAAACGGCGTTGCTCCATTTGCAAGGAAATTTAGTTGATCCCGAACGTGTAGAACGTTCTTTGGGGATTTTTCAAACAAGTAGTCCGTCGTATCTTCTTATGGCCTCTCTGGACAGTTGCGTAAGTCTGTGGGAGAAAGAGGGACAAACGTTAGCGTCGCAATGGCTCGACGCGCTGCATAAATTTGAGGTGCAAACACAAGAACTTCATCATCTGATTCTTCTAGGGCAAGAACAGATGGAGGATCATACAGTGTTTGCATTGGATCCATCCAAAATTGTAATATCCACAACAAGAGCGGGTGTACAAGGCCCAGAGCTGATGGATTGGCTGCGGGAAAAGCAAAAGATTGAATTGGAAATGGCTTGTGCAGATTATGTAGTAGCGATGACCGGGCCGGGAGATACGGAGAAGACCTTGGATTCGTTGGCGCAGGCGTTGCGCGTGTTTGACAAGGAATGCGCTCCTTGTCATGCAACGGCGATTCGTGCTGCAACAGAAATTCCAATTCGGATTTATAGGCCGGATCAGGCGGTAACGCTTGCACGGGAAAAATGTCCATTGGAAACAGCTTTGGGTCGCATAAGTGCCGGATATATTTGGGCGTATCCTCCAGGAATTCCGCTTTTGATTCCCGGTGAACAGATTGATGAAGCTGTTTTGCAGCAGATTCTTGTTCTGCAAAGGAGCGGCGTGGCCTTAAAGGGAATTTCTGACGGTTTGTGGGTGCTTTGCGAGTGAGACGATCCGTCAAGAGCTATTGACGGACATAGCTTGCACGATGTATAATAAATAGAAGATTCACGGTTTGTGTGAAAGGAGGAAAGTATCGATGAAACGAATCCAGACACTCGAAACGCGCGATCTTGCCAAGAGCGTTCAGAATGGCGGTTGCGGCGAATGCCAGACTTCCTGCCAGTCTGCTTGCAAGACTTCCTGCGGTGTTGCGAACCAGATGTGCGAGAACAAAGACAACAAATAATTGCTGTTGAAAATCCATGTCACCGCCTGCTCACCTGTTTGTGGGCAAGCGGTATTTTTGTGACGGAAAGGGAACACAAAGTGATACATCAATACAAGTTGAATGGATATAACATTGTGCTGGACGTTTATTCAGGTTCTGTACATGTGGTAGATGAGGTAGCGTACGATATCATCTCCCTCTATGAAAATACGACAGCCGACGATATTGTAAAACAAATTACGCACAAATATCCCGATGTAACGGAACAGGATGTGCGAGATTGTTTGGATGACGTGGAAGCCTTGAAGAAACAGGGAAAACTGTTTGCGGAAGACGTATACGCGGATAAAGCTTTCGATTTCAAAAAGCGCAATACAGTCGTGAAAGCGCTGTGCCTCCATGTTGCACATACTTGCAATTTGAATTGCGAATATTGTTTTGCAAGTCAGGGAAAATATCATGGCGACCGTGCTCTGATGAGTTTTGAAGTGGGAAAGCAGGCACTGGATTTTCTCGTCGCTAATTCTGGATCCCGTCGCAATCTGGAAGTGGATTTTTTTGGCGGCGAACCACTCATGAACTGGGAAGTGGTCAAGCAACTTGTGGCCTATGCGCGGAGCATTGAAAAGGAAAAGCAGAAAAATTTCCGCTTTACATTAACAACAAATGGCGTCCTTGTAGACGATGAAGTGATCGATTTTGCTAATCGCGAGATGCACAATGTGGTAATGAGTTTGGATGGGCGAAAAGAAGTGCATGACCGTTTGCGGAAAAACTACGCGGGACAAGGAAGTTACGATGTCATTGTCCCCAAATTTCAGGAATTTGCACGCCGCCGCGGGGACCGCGATTATTATGTTCGAGGCACTTATACACACAATAACATAGATTTTACAAATGACATTTTCCATATGGCAGACCTTGGATTTACCGAACTGTCTATGGAGCCAGTTGTGTGTGCGCCGGGAGAGCCTTATGCGTTGACGCAGGAGGATCTGCCAAAACTCATGGAACAGTATGAAATTCTTGCAAAAGAAATGATTCGTCGCGAAGAAGAGGGCAGACCGTTTACGTTCTACCATTATATGATTGATTTGACCCATGGCCCTTGCATCTATAAACGAATTTCCGGTTGTGGTTCTGGAACAGAGTATATGGCGGTTACTCCGTGGGGAGATTTGTATCCTTGCCATCAATTTGTCGGGGATGAAAAATATCTTATGGGGAATGTGTGGGAAGGTGTCACACGCCCTGAAATTCGCGATGAATTTAAACTGTGTAATGTATATGCTCGTCCGGATTGTAAGAACTGCTGGGCGCGACTGTATTGTTCAGGTGGCTGTGCTGCCAATGCATACCATGCGACCGGAAGCATTCAGGGTATTTATGAGTATGGATGTGAACTTTTCCGGAAAAGAATGGAATGTGCCATTATGATTAAAGTGGCTCAGGCGGCAAAAAAAGAAAAAAAGGCGTAACAAAGCAGAAGGACGCGAGGCGGTGAGGCTTCGCGTCCTTTTTGGCTTTTCGGAACACATTCCGTCCAGGAATGCTTTTTTTCTTGGAAAGAGCATGGTATACTGAAACCAGAATTTCCCGAGGGAGGCTCAAATATGCCGCGTCGTGTCTGTACGTTTGCTGTTGCGCACACGGATATCTCCGCTCAACCATTTAATAATGCCGCCCGTACGGTGCGCATTTTGGCACCCAATAATCTTGTGGGCGATGGCATTTATGTGAAATTCAGTAATTACTATTCTTCTCGCCCTGTATGGGTAGGAAATGCTACCGTGGCGCTGGCCGACCGAAAAGGCAATCTTCTGGCGGGAACCATTCGCCCGTTGACGGTGTGTGGAGATACGAGTTTTGCACTGGTGCCTGAGCGTGACGTTTATTCCGATCGAGTTTCGTTATCGGTGCGTCCCGGACAAACGATTGCAGTCAGCTTATACTATCCGCTTTCCGACAAAGTGAGCTCTGGTAATTTTGTGAGTACGTTTGCCACGCGTTCGGTAAAGGGGGATTATTGTGCACAGGAAGTGCTTCCCAAAGCGAGGCTGCTTAGTGGTTTGTCTCGTACAATGCTTCCGTGGGATCTTACCAATGCGGTCACAACTTTGTCTGAAATTGTTGTGGAGCAAGACGACGATTCTCCGATTCCATGCGTTGTAGCGGCGTTTGGAGATTCGATTATGCAGCAGGGAGCGTGGGTCACTCCTTTTACGCAGCGGTTGTATCGAGCTTGTCCAGGAATGGCCAGCGTTTGCAACTTGGGCATTGGCGGAAATCGTTTGTTGTATGATTCCCCATCACTTGTGAAAGGCATTTATGGTCACGCAGGGGTAGAACGTTTTCGGTATGATTTGTTGCCCGTGGAGGGGCTGACGCATGCCATTTTTGCTTTGGGGACCAATGACATCGGTTTGCCCGGAAAAGATGGGGCCCCGGAAAGCGAGCTCATCACTTTGGAACAGTATCAAGATGCGGTAAAACCGCTGGTAGAAGTACTGCATAGACGTGGTGTAAAAGTTTATGCGGGAAAACTTTTGCCGCGGGAAATCAATCACATCTATACTTCCGAGCGAGAGCAGCTACGTTTGATGATCAATGACTGGCTGGAAACCTGTGGATTGTTTGATGCAGTTTTAGATTTAGGAGCTCCAATTGCGGCAACGGATGGACCAGGTATGAAAAAGGAGTTTTCGTTGCCAGATGGGTTGCATCCCAATAAGCTAGGTGGAATGGCCATTGCACAAAACATTGATTTGCGCTTATTTTTGTCGCACCCGGGAGGCGGGAAAGATTGAAAAAACAAATAATTTTTAAAAAATGGCATAAATTGGACAATACGGCAAACCTGTTTCCGGTAGTGGCCAGTCGACGTACTACCAACGTGTTTCGATTAACGGCTATTCTTCGGGATCCTGTGGATCCGGCGATACTTCAGCGTGCGCTGGAGCAAACATTGCCTTATTTTGCGGCATTTGGAGTGCGGCTGCGCCATGGTTTGTTTTGGAGCTATCTGGAGGCCAATGAAGCGACTCCCGTTGTGCGGCTGGAGCAGGATGTTCCCTGTCGTTATCTTGATCCGCTGGAAACAGGGCGGTATCTGTTTCGTGTGCTCTATTTTGAGAATAGAGTCCATTTGGAGACATTTCATGTGCTTACGGACGGAACAGGAGCCATGCGCTTTTTAAAAGCCATTTGTTATCGGTACTGCCAATTGGCTTATCCCAATGAAACAGAGCAGAAAAGACTCTATGGTCTTGAACAAGCTGGGAATGTAGAGGATTGCTATTTGAAATACAGCCGTCCCATTGAGAAAGGAACTTACAAGGAGCCAAACGCATTTCATATCAAAGGCACAAATCGTCTGGCGGGGGATGTTGGCGTCAATACGTTGTTAATTCCGGTAAAAGAGATAAAGGCACTTTGTCAAAAGGAAAATGTTTCAGTAGGCGAGTATCTGGCGGCACTTGTTCTGTGGTCCATTCGACAGGCGTATGTGCCGGCAAGTGGATCAAAAAAACCGGTTAACTTATTTGTTCCTGTCAATTTACGCCGTATTTTTAACGATGATACGTCCTTGAACTTTTTTTCTGGCATTACAGTCAGCAATCAGTTTGAGGGTGGAACGTCAGATTTTACTCGGATATTGGAACAGACAAAAAAGCAGTTCGCAGAAAAGTGTACCCGAGATGTCTTTGAGCGAAAACTTGCTTATACGGCGCAGAGTGAAAGAAATTTATTCACCCGTATTATTCCTCTTCCGATTAAAAATGGTGTCTTGCGATTGATTTATGAGCACTCCAGCCATGGAAGTACAACGACTCTATCGAATCTTGGTATGGTGACGGTAGAACAGGAATTTCAACGCTATTTTTGCGGATTTCGTTTTTTACTTCCTCCTTCGCCTGGTGAACCGCTAAAATGTACTGCGTGTACATTTGACCAAGTCCTTGCACTGAATGTGACGACGCTTTTGGAAGGGAATGCTCTGGTGAAACAGATGATTCAACATTTGACGCAAAGAGGAATTCCACTTGTATTAGAGAGCAATGGTGATTCGGATGAAACATTGTGAAAGTTGTAGAATTGATTTTGCAACCCCCGTAGAAATTTGTCCTGTATGTGGCGGGCCTTTGTCCGGTCAAAATGAAAAACCGGTCTATCCCGTTTTGGGATTTCGTAGAAGGTATCATCTGGTCAGACGGATTTTGTTGTTTTGCTCCATTTTGACGGTAGCCATATGTGTATTTGTCAATCTGGCGGTTATGCCACATTTTTGGTGGTGGCTAATTGTAGCAACATCGTTCATATATACTTGGACAGCGCTGCCGCATATTTTGCGGACAGGTGGAAATGCCGGCGGAAAAATTTTGATGCAGGTCGTTTGTATGGGCGCATTGGTTATGTTGCTAGATGCAGAGACAGGTTGGCGTGGTTGGTCAGTGGATTTTGTGCTGCCAATTATCCTCTGTATTGGAATTGCCGCAATCATGGTTGTTGTTTTATGCAATCTTACGCATTGGGCGCGTTATGTGCTTTATCAAGTCGTTTTGGCTCTTTTGGGTTTTCTGCCGCTGGTCTTCTATTGGATTGATTTTTCGCGTGTTTTCTGGGCCGCTGCGGTTCCTGCTGTAATGGCGTTAGCCAGTCTGACAGCCCTTGCTTTGTTTGGAGATCGGAGTATAAAAAATGAATTTTTAAAACGTTTCAGATTTTAGTAAAAAAACACTTGATTTTTTTAGAGAAATCGCTTATACTAATTAAGCTATCTCTTGTGCCGATGTGTCGGAATGGCAGACGATGCGGACTCAAAATCCGTTGGTGGCAACACCGTGTGGGTTCAAGTCCCACCATCGGCACCAAATAAAAAGCTGCACTTTGTTTTCAAAGTGCAGCTTTTTTATTTTTACAGAGAAAAAGACATCAGAGAAAATGCTACGGTGTGTGATATACTTGTTCCAAGATGGTTTCAAAATCGAAGCGGTTCGGAGGGACGAAATTGGCGCAAGAGGAAAAGATTCAACATAGACCCTATTTATACAAAGTGGGTGATACATTCAATACGCGAAATGGCCCCATGACAGTAATAGATCGATTTCGTATTCAGAGAGAAGATAAGGTGTTTCGCAAACATTACATGCTGCAATGCGAGAAGGGACATCGCTACGATGTAGACGAAGGGTATCTTAAATCCGGACGTCTGAAAACCTGTAAAAAGTGTAACCACCCTACCATTGCCGATTTTGATCCGGATTTTGCATCTTGGTTTGTGGATCCATCCATTCCACGAACGCGTTCATGTGGATGTCATGACAAAGTCGATTTTTATTGCCCGAATTGTGGGAAAATTGTCCGTGGGAAAAGCATCAATAATATTTATAAAAGAAAACAGGTTCCGTGTCCATATTGTTCCAATGGAGTCAGTTATCCGGAACGTTATATGATTGCTTTGTTGGAACAACTGAAAGTTCCTTTTATACATCAGTATACTGTTCAGGTTTTTCAAGACGGTAAAAAGTCCTATTATCGGTATGATTTTTTTGATCCAGACCGACAACTGATTATTGAGGTGCATGGACAACAGCATTACGAAGCCGGTACATTTGAACGATTGGGTGGATACACTCTTGAACAAATCCAGAAAATAGATAAAGAAAAAATTCAGTATGCAACAAAAACATTGGGATTGAACTATGTTGTGCTTGATTGCAGGAAGTCGGATTCAAATTGGATTCACGCACAGGTTGTTCGGAATTTAAAATTTTATGCTTTGGATGCCGTTGATTGGGACGCGGTGCGGCAATATGCAAATAAATCTGTGGTGCTGCAAATGATTGATTTGATTAAGAATGGATATACGTGCAGACAAATTGGAGAGATCGTTCATATGAGCCCTTCCACGGTCAGCCAAAAACTTCAAAAAGCTCAGCAGGATGGTCTTTACGATGGAATTACCCCGCGTAAAATAACAGCAGAAACCAGAAAGCGGCTACAAGAAGAACGTCGGCAGATTCGTTTGGAAAAGCAGCGGCAGATGGAAGAATTGCAACAGCGGTATGAACAACAACACAAGGAAAAGCAGCAGCAAAAGAACCTATTCCGACGGGAGATTCAGGACAAAATAAGCAGTTTACAGGCCAGTATTACGTTGTTGGAGCCGTTTGGTGGTAAGCGTAGTCGGATCAAATTTCGATGTAATATTTGCGAGAAAGAGTTTAGACGGTCTCCAGAGGAACTTTTAAAGGATGATCGTTGTCCTAGCTGTAAAAAATTGGAGGAATTGAAACAAAACCTTTTCAGGGCCTATGGTGATGAATATGAAATCTTGGATTTCTATACGGATCACCGTACTCCAATGCGAATTCGCCATAAAGTTTGTGGAGAGATTTATCAAGAGACTTCTGGAAAAATCACAAGACATGGATGTCCGGTTTGCAGCAATCGACAGCGTATCGAAAAAACGGTTGCCACAAAATATATTCGGGGAGAAAAGAAATTTTTTTCTGTATTGCCGGCCATTGAAAAACGTGGTTACACATATATAGGTCCCTTTTATGGCTGGGGCGAGAAGAATCCTTTTTTATGCAGTCATTGTGGACAAGTATGGTGGACGACCGCTAACAGTATTCTGAATGGTCGAGACCACATCTGTATCAGTCCGTGTAAGAAAAAGACGCATGAAATTTTTGTTCAACAGGTGTATGAATTGGTGGGGAACGAATATAGCGTTGTAGGCGAATACCGAAATGCTCTGGAACCCATTAAAATGCGTCATAATATTTGTGGGCTGGAATACTTGGTGACTCCGGCGCATTTTACCAGTACAGGAAGACGGTGTCCGTTTTGTACAAAAAATGCAACACAAAAAGATATAGAAAAAAGGCGGTTGCGCTTCAACCGTGTCCAACTTCTTTATAAAGGGTGGGAAAAGCATTCTCAATTCGAAGAAGGAACGGATGGGTTCCTCGACTATATTTGGAATAAGACATATGAAGCCGCCGTTCTTTTTAGAGCGCAGCATGGACATTTGGACATTCCCTATAATTATGTGACAGATGGAATTTGTTTGGGAAGCTGGCTAGGTGAACAGCGCAAATTTTACCGTCGGGGAAATTTGTCAGAAGAACGGATACGACGTTTAGAGGATTTGAAAATTTGCTGGAATCCTCTTGAGGGTCACTGGGACGAGCGCTACGAAAAGAGTAAACAGTATTTGTGTGAGCACGGTTTTCCGCGATTGCATGAAAACAGCGGCGAAGATGAAAAAACATGTTATTATTGGCTCCACGATCAGATTAAGCTATTACGTAAGGGAAAATTGCCTTTAGAAAGGGTAGAGCTGCTTAAGGAAATAGGCATTAAAGCGGACTATTATGCCGATGAGCATTTTGATAGTATGTGTAAAAAGCTTGAGACTTTTATACAGATAAATGGACACTGTATTGTTCCGGAAGATGAAGGACAAGGAGAGGAACATCCTCTTGGAGCGTGGGCGCAGCGGATGAGGATGCAATTATCGGCCGGGACGTTGCCAGAGGAGAGAGCCATGCGTTTGAAAGCAATGGGTCTTCCAGAGAACAACAAAGAGGCAAAGTTCTGGCGGCAGATTGGGAGTCTTTCTGTTTATTTTCACAAACATGGAAACTTGCTTATTCCGCAGTCCTATGAAGAGAATGGAGAAAAGTTGGGTCGATGGATCAATCGCTTTCGCGTTCTATATAGCAAAGGAATGTTGAGTGAGGAGAGGATCAAAGCTTTGGAGTCCATTGGTATGGTGTGGGGAACCAATCAAAAAGAGTAAAAAGTTATATGCTGCTTAGAAAAAGAGGTCATTCCAGTCGGAATGACCTCTTTTTCTGTATGAAAATGCGCCCAAATGTAAAATTATATTACAGATGTTTCGATGCAATTAACGGGAGGGATGCACAATGAATTCAACAATTTATGGATATGTTCGAGTTTCCACGAAAGAGCAGTGCGAGGAAAGGCAACTGATAGCATTACAGGATTTTTCAGTCCCTCCCAATAACATTTTTATGGATAAACTCAGTGGGAAAGATTTTAATCGTCCGCAATATCAAAAGTTATTGAAAAAACTGAAAGCACAAGATTTGTTAGTGGTGAAGTCCATTGATCGATTGGGACGAAATTACGAAGAGATTTTGGAACAGTGGCGTTTCATCACCAAAGAAAAGAAAGCAGATATTGTAGTGTTGGATATGCCTCTTTTAAATACGCGGCAGCCGGGAAGAGATTTAACAGGTACGTTTATTGCAGATTTGGTCCTGCAAATTTTATCGTATGTAGCACAGACGGAACGTGAAAATATAAAACAGCGGCAAAGAGAAGGCATTGCCGCTGCAAAAAATAGGGGAGTCCGTTTTGGAAGGCCAAGAAAAGAAGTACCTTTAGAATTTGATTTGTTGTGTTCTGAATGGAAAAAGAAAAATATCAGTTCACGTGAAGCTGCACAAAAACTTGGGATTTCGCAGGATACTTTTCTTCGCTGGGTTCATGGGAAATAACCAGAAAAAAGTAGACTTTTTCGTAGCGATTGTCTTTTACATAATTTAAGCATTTTCCATGCAAAAAAGCCTGAAAATGTCCTTTTTTCTAGCATACACCATACGAATGAAAAAGTCTACTTTTTCGTTCGTACGCTGATTGTAGAACCTCAAGGGGAAAGGTGTTGGCAGAGCATATGTTACAACCGACACTATAGTCGGTTGTTTCTTTTTGCAAAAAGAAGAACGATACAAAAATCCAAAATCAGGAATTTTTGTTCAATTTTTACCAGTCAAAAATTTTGCAAAAGGGGATTTTTCCATGCTTTTATATGCAAATTCCATATTTTGCACAAAAAAATGCGTTTGACGTTGTGAAATACTCCCTATTATAATGGGCCACAGTTCAACCGGAAGAGAAAATAAGGCCGATGCGGACTGATATAAATTTGTATGAATTTCACATAACCGGAGGGAATAATTTGAAGGAACAGGAATACGAAACGATTGATCTGAGAGAAGTGATTCTTTTGCTGAAAAAGAATTTTCTGGGATTGATCGCGTGCACCGTACTGTTTGCGGCAATTGGATATTTCGTCAGTGCTTTTTTTCTGGTACCAGAGTATGAGGCGAGTGCCACGATGATTGTGAACTCGAGGGAGGACGCATCTACGCAGACTTCCATTACCAACGATCAGATTACATCGGCTACGAAGCTAGTAGACACTTATTCAGTGATTTTGACCAGCGATACGGTTTTGGACAAAACCATTGAGGATTTGGATTTGGATATGGATTACGAAGACCTTTTGGAAAAGGTAAATGTAGAATCCGTTAATGGAACGCAGGTCATGAAAATTTCTGCGCAGGATGAAAATCCGGAACTGGCGCGAGCGATTGTGGCAAGTATTGTCAAACAAGCGCCGGAGATGATTATTCAGACAGTGAAAGCCGGCAGTGTTGAAGTGATTTCACAGCCAAAGACCGGTGAAGAACCTGTTTTTCCGAAAAAGGGATTGAACACGTTCATTGCAGGAACACTTGGTATGGTGGCAGGGCTGGCTTATATATTCCTGCGCGCGATGTTAAACAATAAATTTATGACGGATTCGGACATTAATAAAAGGTTAGGATTAACAGTTTTGGGCGTTATTCCGCAGATTAGCATGAAGGGGTAAAATATGGCAAAAAAAAGCAAACACACCAACCGCAGATTTGTGCTGGTGGGGAAGGATACGCCTTTTCAATATCAGGAAGCATTTAAAAGCTTGCGTACAAATCTAAAGTTTTTAGGGATGGGAAAAGTTTGTAAAAAAATTATTTTGACGAGTGCAATTCCCGGCGAAGGAAAGAGCAGTGTGGCCATCAATTTGGCGGTGTCGTTGGCAGACGCAGGCAGCAGGGTTCTGTTGATCGATTGCGATTTGCGCAAACCGATTTTACATCGCTATTTAAAACTGGATAATTCGTCCTACAAAGGACTTACCAATATTTTGGCGGGTGGTGCACTTACGGAATCCATCGTCAATATGAAGTCTCTGAATTTGCACGTGATTATCGCGGATGCAATTCCACCGAATCCGGCAGAGCTTCTCGGTTCGAATCGAATGAAGATTTTGATCGAGGAACTGGACAAGCATTACGATTACATTATTTTTGATACTCCGCCGGTTTCTGTGGTGACAGATGCGGCAGTGCTGAGCCAATATGCAGATGGTGTGATTTTGGTGGTGCGTCAAAATCATGCAACTTTTGACGAAGTAGCTTTGGCTAAGAAGAATTTGGATGCAGTACATGCCAACATTCTTGGCGCTGTATTGAACAATTTCAACACGAAATCAGCGGATAAAGAAAGTGGGTATTATTACAGCTACAACTATGACTACAACGAAAGCTGAATCTATGACGGATTTACACAGTCACATCCTTCCGGGAATAGACGATGGCGCCAAGGATTTGCAAATAAGCCTGGAGCTGTTGCGCAAACAGTATGCCGATCGGGTAACACAGATTGCCCTGACCCCACATTTCAACTTTGAAAGGCAAACACTCGAGGAGTTTTTAAAAGTACGCAATAGGGCGGCCCAAGAATTGGGAAGAGCATTTCGCATGTCCGGGATTCCGCAACGTATGAAATTAGGGGCAGAAGTTTTTTATTCATCCGAAATCCTGCAGACGGATATGAGAGCTCTGTGTTTGACAGGAACCTCTCTGCTATTGATTGAATTTCCGCCGGCATACTATCCGCAAGAGGCTGCAGATGTGCTTTATCAGTTAACACGTAGAGGAATCGTCCCCTTGATTGCCCATGTAGAGCGATATGCTTTTGTGCGTTCAAATCCCAATTTGTTATGTGATCTGATTGAGGCGGGAGCATATACGCAGATGAACGCTACAAGTTTGATGCTGCACAGAAAATATCAAAAATTGTATTTGAGAATGATTCAACACGGAATGATCCATGTGGTAGGTACCGATACACATTCTCCTTCAAAGCGTCCGCCGATGCTCGCGGATGCAATGAAGTTGGTCGAGGAGAAATGTGGTCAGCAGATGGCGCGTCGAATGATCGAAAATGGGGCAGTGCTGTTTGATGGAAAGGAACCGGAGTATTTGGAACCTCGAGCAATGCGGCAAATACTCGGACAATGGATATAAAAATTTCCCGGGAAAACAGAAAGGACGAGACAGTTGCAAAACAACAAAAAGCGAACAGGATGGATCGCGTTGATCAGTGTATTGACGGCGATTCTATTGGTGGTCGTGGTGGCAATCGCTTATTACAACTCGAAACTGAATTTGATTCATTACGACGATGGAAGTAGAGAGATTGACACGAGTACCAGTTATCCAGTGGACAATGATGAGCTGGATATCGGAGATCTTCCGGATGCACCAGAAGGCGAAGACGGTACCATTGAGATTCTGGACGGAGATATTTATAGCGATCGCAATGTAACCAATATTTTGCTGCTGGGTACGGACGAGCGAACCGATGAATTTAGTGACAATGCCCGGGCCGACAGCATTATGGTACTGAGTTTAAACACCAAAGACCATACGATGAAATTGGTGAGCATTGAACGCGGCATAGGCGTGCCGATTCCTGGCCGCAACGACGATTGGCTTACGCATACTTTTCGCTATGGTGGTGCAGCGCTGACGATGCAAACGGTCCGCGACTGCTTCAAGCTGGATATAGATCGATATGTGCGCGTGAACTTTTACGCCTTTGAAAAAGCCATCGATACCATCGGAGGAATCGATATTGAAATTACGCAGGAAGAGGCAGATGGACTGAACGGAAAGGTGCGTACCAATGCCACTGCAGAGCAGGAAGTAGTGGCAGGAATCAACCATTTAAACGGTCACGATGCGTTGGCTTATTCCCGCATTCGATACATAGACAGCGATTGGAAGAGAATTGAACGGCAGAGAAAGGTGATTCAGGCGGCAATAGATCAGGTAAAAAATGCGGACATCGCTACGCTGAATGCTTTGGCGGATGAAATTTTGCCTATGGTTCAGACCAATCTGACCAAAGCGGAAATTACCTCTTTGTTATTGGAAATGCCCAGCTTTATCAGTGCAGGAGCACAAATGGAGCAGATGACGATTCCCACTTATGAGACCTGTTGGAACAGTGTAGGTGTGGACGGGCGCAAAATGATTGGCGTGGATTTTGAGGCAAATGCAAAAATTTTGAGAGAGTTTTTCTACGGCGAGAATTACGCGGAAGAACAGACGAATGGAAGTTAAATCATCAGGAGGCAATCACAATGAAAATTGCAATTGTAGGAACAGGATATGTAGGGCTTGTATCTGGTGCATGCTTTGCAGATATGGGAAATGATGTGTGGTGTGTGGACACCAATGAGAAGAAGATTGAGCTTTTAAAAAATGGCGGAATTCCCATCTATGAGCCAGGCTTAGAAGAAATTGTACAACGAAATGTGCAGGCAGAACGGCTGCGCTTTACAACCAGCATTGAAGAGGCTTTAAAAACAGCACATATTTGCTTCATTGCTGTAGGTACGCCGATGGGTGAAGACGGAAGTGCAGACTTGCAGTATGTGTTGGAAGTGGCAAGAGGCATTGGGCGCCATATGATTCGTCACATGTATGTTGTGGATAAATCGACCGTTCCGGTGGGAACGGCCCAGAAAGTACGCGAGGAGATTCAGAAAGAATTGGATGCCCGCGCAAGCGATTTGGATTTTGATGTGATCTCCAACCCTGAATTTTTGAAAGAGGGAACAGCAGTCAACGATTGTCTAATGCCGGACCGCGTAGTAGTAGGTGTAGAGACCGAGCGCGCAGACAAAAAGATGCGAGAGCTGTATGCTCCATTCTTGCGCAGCACGGAGAACCTGATCATGATGGACATTGCCAGTGCAGAGATGACCAAATACACAGCAAATAGTATGTTGGCAACAAAAATCAGCTTCATGAATGAAATCGCCAATATCTGTGAGCTGGTGGGAGCGGATGTAAACAAAGTCCGCTTGGGTATAGGTAGTGACCGGCGCATTGGGTATCACTTTATTTATCCGGGGTGTGGATATGGTGGAAGTTGTTTCCCAAAAGATGTGCAGGCCTTGATTAAGACAAGCAAAAATAATGGCTATTCGCCACGTATTTTGACGGCGGTAGAAGATGTAAACGCCGACCAAAAGAAGGTAATTCCCCAGAAAGTCTTGGCGCGTTATGGAGAAGATCTTAAAGGAAAAACGTTTGCGGCTTGGGGTCTGGCATTTAAACCCGACACAGATGACATGCGGTGCAGTGCCGCCATTGTGATTATTGATGAGTTAACAAAACGAGGTGCGAAAATCCATGCGTATGATCCCAAAGCGGAGCGGGAGGCGCGCACCTGTTACTTAAAGGACAACCGGAATGTGGAATATTTCGACGGGAAATATGATGCGCTGAAAGGCTGTGATGCATTGATTTTGATCACAGAGTGGAAGGAATTTCGCAGCCCCGATTTTGAACGCATGATGGAAAATCTGAAGGCGCCGGTTATTTTTGATGGACGCAATCAGTACAATCCCGAAGAAATGAATGAGTACGGAATTGAATATCATCAGATCGGCGTTGGGAAAAACGCAGTGGAATGGAGCGAATAATATGAAACGCATATTGGTGACAGGCGGCGCGGGTTTTGTAGGTTCCAACTTGTGCGCACGATTGGTGAAAGATCCGGAAAATCATGTGATCTGCTTAGACAATCTGTTTACCGGACGTATGGTAAATATTGAGTCTCTTTTACATCTTTCGAACTTTGAATTTGTAGAGCACAATGTACAGCAGCCCATCGATTTGCCGGTGGATCAAATTTACAATGCAGCTTGTCCTGCGAGTCCGCCTGCTTACCAGAAAAGTCCTACGGACACTACGAAGACCTGCATTTTTGGCGTGCTGAATATGTTGGAGCTTGCCAAAAAGTACGGCGCGACCATGATGCAGTTTTCAACCAGCGAGGTATATGGAGACCCAGAGGTACATCCACAGGTAGAGAGTTATCGTGGATGTGTGAATCCCATCGGGGTTCGTAGTTGCTACGATGAAGGAAAGCGTTGTGCAGAGGCGTTGTGCTTTGACTATAACCGGGAGTTTGGTGTAAAGATCAAAGTAATTCGCATTTTCAATACATATGGTCCCAACATGGATCCGCAGGATGGACGTGTGGTGAGCAATTTTATTATGCAGGCGCTTCGAGGCGAAGATTTGACTGTATATGGTGACGGCACTCAAACTCGTAGCTTCCAATACATCGACGATTTGGTCGAGGGAATCGTTCGAATGATGAATGACAGTCGTTCGGACTTCTTGGGGCCTGTCAATCTGGGCAATCCAGGTGAGTTCACTATGTTGGAGTTGGCGCAGAAAGTACTTGAAAAAACAGGAAGTAAAAGTAAGGTGGTATTTCGTCCTTTGCCGGGCGATGACCCGACACGGCGCCGTGCGGATATTGCTTTGGCAAAGCAAGAATTACAAGGCTGGAGTCCGGCAGTAGCATTGGATGAAGGCTTGGACAAAACCATTGCATATTTTAAATCATTGATGTGAAAGGAACGATCGTTGTGGAAAACTCCATTGCGGTGGAAAGTGCACAGCAACCGAAGGCTCGGTCGACTGCACAAGTGGTGCCCAATACTTCCATCGCCTATCGCTTTTTGAAACGGGCCTTTGATATTACGGCAAGTCTGTGTGGACTTGTGATTCTCAGCCCGGTGTTTTTGATTACGGCCCTTGCGATTTACATAGAGGATCCAGGCAGTGTGTTTTTTGGTCAACCCCGCATAGGTAAGAACAAAAAAACTTTTAAAATGCTGAAATTTCGCAGTATGTGCAAAGATGCGGAGGAGCGCTTGAAAAATCTTTCTGCTGAACAGAAACTGGAGTTTTCGCAAAATTTTAAGTTGAAAAACGATCCAAGGATTACAAAAGTAGGAAAATTTATTCGCAAGACCAGCATTGATGAATTGCCTCAGCTTGTGAATATTCTCAAGGGTGACATGAGTGTAGTAGGGCCTCGCCCTCCGCTGCTCATAGAAGAAGAGTCCTACGGAGAACATCTCGATTCAATCATGTCCGTGCGTCCGGGTTTGACAGGATATTGGCAGGTCAATGGGCGCAGTGATACCGACTTTTCTGAAAGAATTGCAATGAATGAGTTTTACATTGCACATCGCAGTTTGTGGTTGGATATAAAAATCATTTTTCAAACTTTCAGCGCGATTTTTACTGGGAAAGGAGCCATTTAAAATGGCCATTTTGATTTGCGGCGGCGCCGGATACATCGGAAGCAACGTCAACAAATTATTGTCACAGCAGGGATATCAAACGATTGTATTTGATAACCTTGTTTACGGTCATCGTGAATTGGTGAAATGGGGCGAATTCGTTGAGGGCGATTTGAACGATTACAATGCGATTGATGCGGTGTTCAAGCGTTGGAAAATCGATGCGGTTTTCCATTTTGCCGCATATGCCTATGTGGGCGAAAGCGTGAAAGAACCGGCAAAGTATTATCAAAACAATGTAACGTGTACGTTGAATTTGTTGGAGGCAATGCGCACAAACGGATGCAATCGCATTGTGTTTTCCAGTACTTGTGCCACTTATGGCGTTCCTTCCCGGGTTCCCATTACAGAGGACATGCCTCAGAATCCAATCAACCCTTATGGGGCCACGAAATTGATGGTGGAAAGAATTTTTAAGGACTATGCAGTGGCCTACGGCCTTGAATTTGCGGTTTTGCGTTATTTCAATGCGGCGGGCGCGGATCCCGATGGGGAAATTGGTGAGTGGCATATACCGGAAACGCATTTGATTCCGCTTGTTTTAGAGGCTGCGGGAGGAAAACGCTCGAGCGTAAAGGTATTTGGTACGGACTATCCTACACGGGATGGCACATGCATTCGTGACTATATTCATGTGTACGATTTAGCAGATGCACACTTGCGGGCTTTGCGCTATTTGGAAAAGGGAAATCCATCTGATTTTTTCAATTTGGGAAATACCCTTGGTACGAGCGTTTTGGAAGTGATTGAAGCTGTTAAAAAAGTGACCGGACGTTCTTTTGAGGTGGAATATTGTGCTAGGCGCCCTGGAGATCCGGCAGAACTGGTCGGCGACTCAGCCAAGGCACAAAGAATTCTGGGTTGGAAGCCGCGTTATCCACAGATTGAAGAGATTGTTTCTCACGCATGGAAGTGGTATTGCAAACTGGCAAAAGATTGAGAGGAGTTCCCAAATGGATATTGTTTATGCCAGCGATAATCGTTTTGCGCAAATTTTAGGCGTTTCTTTGTTGTCGCTATTTGATAACAATTCAGATGCGGATTTGTCCGTTTATATTTTGGATGATGGAATAACGAATGAGAATAAGGAAAAATTATTATCAATCGCCCAAAAATATAATCGTGGATTAAAGTTTGTTTCTATTCCCGATTTGGATCAGTTGGCAGGTCAGAAAATCAATGCACAGCGGTGGTCGTTAACAACATTTGCACGGCTCTATTTGCCATCAATGCTTCCACATTTAAAAAGAGTGATTTACATTGATTGCGATACTTTGGTTTTGGGAAATTTATCCGAAATTGAGCGTGTGAATTTGCCCCAAAAAGATAGCTGCGCAGCGGTCGTAGAGTGCATGGGCGATAAACATAAAGTGAATGTTGGATTGAACCCCAAAGACGATTATATCAATGCGGGCATTATGCTCATTGATTTGGACCGTTGGAAACAGAGAAATATGGAAAAATCCTTTAGCAAGTATATTCAAGAACAAAAAGGAATGATTCCGTACGTAGATCAGGGCGTTATCAACCACGTTTTAAAAGATCAAATTTGCATTTTGCCACCGGAATATAATGTAATGACGGTTTGTTACGATTTTGATTACGAAGAGATGCAGCAGTATCGAAAGACAAAATATCCTTATTCCAAGCAAGCTTTTGAGCATGCCAAAAAATGTCCGGTAATTGTGCATTTTACAACTTGCTTTCTTTCAAGACGGCCTTGGATCGATGCAAAGCAAACGCATCCTTTTTCCCTTAAATGGCGGGAGTATAAGGCGATGTCACCTTGGGCGGATGAGCCTCTGTGGCCGGATAATCGCAGTTTTACCAAGAAAGCCTATGAAAAATTGTGCGGTTACGTTCCAAGAGTTGTTGCGGTCAGACTTTCGGGGGTTCTGCATAGCACCATGAAAGCCTTGAACGATCGGCGACTGTTGAGAAATGCCCTAAAATGAAAGAGGTTTTGTATGCTTATCCAACTCCGTTTTGAAATGGAAAACAACAAGATGATCCGAGCATTGGTATCTCCGTTGAAGAATTATTCTAGAAAAATGGCCGTAAAGACTTTTGCGAATACATCGGATGCAGAATATTTAAAATCGCTGAAAGACATCCATAAAGGTCAACGCTGCTTTATCATTGGAAATGGTCCTAGCCTGCAGGCGAAGGATTTGGACAAGTTAAAAAATGAGGTGACGTTTGCCAGCAATCGTATTTATCACATTTTTCCCAAGACGGATTGGCGTCCCACCTATTATGTTTGTCTCGATTTGAGCGTGTTGAACACAGAATGCGAACACATTCAAAATCTCGCATTGGATAACATATTTTTAAGTACGGTTGCACGTCCTCTCATTACGCAAAAAAGCAATGTGCATTTTTTTCAAGAATACGGAAAGTTTGAGATTAATAAGTTCGATGTGAAGAACATTGAAATGAGCGAAGACATTTCAAAATACATTTCCATTGGATATTCTGTCACAACTGCTTCCATTCAAATGGCATTCTATATGGGATTTCAAACCATTTATTTGTTGGGGGTAGATCATAATTACGCAATGTCCTTCAATAAGAACGGAAAGATTATCAACGATCCTTCGGTAAAAACGTATTTTGGCGGCAGCAAAGAACAGTTTTATTCCATTCAAAGCACATTGAGTGTAACGCGCGGATATGAAAGTGCCTATCGTTTTGCCCGCAAGAAGGGAATTCATATTTTTAACGCAACGCGGGGTGGAAAGCTGGAAGTGTTTCCGCGGGTGGATTTTGACACATTGTTCGATTGAACATTGGGTTCAAGCATTTTGAGTTTCATATAAGGTAGGATTGAATACTATGCCGATTGTCAGTGTGATCGTTCCCGTTTACTCTATTCCAGAATCATACCTTCGAAAGGCAATCGAAAGCGCTCAGCGACAGACGTTGCACGATATTGAAATCATTTTGATTGATGATGGTTCACCGGATGACAGCGGCGCAATTTGTGATGCTTATGCGCAACAAGACCAGCGTATTCGAGTGTTGCACAAAGAAAATGGCGGAGTTTCTGCTGCAAGAAACGATGGAATCAAAGCCGTGCGCGGGCAGTGGATCAATTTTCTTGACCCGGACGATTGGATGCCGGAGGATGCTTTAGAGAAAATGGTTCAAACTGCGCAACAGAACCAAAGCGATATTGTTGTTGGTGGTTTACAGGTCTTCTATGAGGATACTCCAGGACCACAAATGGGCTTTTTGGAGAAAGTTCAGGTGTTGGATGAATCTCGGAAGAATGATTATACGTTTAATTTGATTTGTCGCCATTTCGAGCAACGAGTTCGTGGGCGCAAAGATTTCGGAGAAAATTACCAAGGTGCTCCGTGGGGAAAATTGTTTGCAAAAAAACTACTTCAAGAACAAAATCTGTTTTTTTGCGAAGGGCTTCATCCATATGAAGATACGCTGTTTAATGTTTGCGCCGCCTTTCGCGCCGCTCGTGTTGTATTGATGGATTGCTGCGTATATTTTTATCGCATTAACCCCGGAAGTGTAACGGTGAAGTTCAAACCGACATGGATTCAGAACAATTTGTTGTACATCTCGCGTATTGAACGGACCTTGCAAGAGAATGGGTTTAACGAGAAAGACAAGCTTATCTGCGATGTTTTTCATGGCTGCATTGTAGAGAAAATTGCATCACTGTTGCTTGTGTATTTTTTTCATGCAGACAATCCGAAAAGCAGACGGCAGGTATATTGCGAGCTGAGCGAGTTTTCCCAAAATGCATATGTACAAAGGGCATTGCGTGATCGGCACAACCCTTTCTATACTCAAAAACAACAAATAATTCTTTGGTGTCTGCGAAATCGGATGTATTTCCTTTTGGAAATTCTCGCGTTTTTGAAGACAAAATCGAGAAATTAGAGCAAGATTTTATGACTCATGAAACAGATAAAGTTTGAATTAACATCCACTATTTTTATTTTTTTGCTGCTGTTTCCCCATTTTAAGCCGCGCTATTTTGATGAAGTTGCGGTGCTGGATCTTTCATTCAATTTTCTCCGTGTTCTTTCAGCCGGGGCGATATTGGTTTTGTACTTCACTCGAAGGAAAATCAATCTGCCGGTTTTGGTGCTTCTTATTTGGAAAGGGTGGCTTTTGCTCACAACTCTTTTCAATCTGGACAGAGGTGCAGATATCTATACATTTCTGATTCGAACCGTGCCGGATGTTGCAGTTTTTTTGCTGTGCAGTTATATGGTAGTCAATTTACCAAATTTGATTCGGGCGCTAATGATGTTGGGGGAAATGCTGATATACAGCAATCTTGTCACCATTTTGCTATTTCCAGATGGGTTGTACCATACCGATCGCTTTTTTCAGAATTGGCTGCTGGGATATCGCAATCAGTTCTTCTCTTCTTTTTTGGTTTTCGGTTTGGCGGCTTTTTTGTACTACCGCTATGTTGGAGGATGGGTGCGTCCTGCAATGTTGCTTGCAGCAATTTATGCCAGTCTGCTGTTGGTCGATTCAGCTACATCAATTTTTGCCATCTCCGTGTTTTTGTTTCTTTCATTGGTAACAATGCGGTTTGGTGTGAAAATGTTCAATTCAGTTGTATTGACTTGTTGTAATATGATCGCCTTCTTTTTGTTGGTGATTTTTCGAATTCTGGATATGTTTTCCTTTATTATTGTAGATATGTTACACCGCAATACGACGTTGACCGGCCGAACAATTCTTTGGGACGGCCTTTATGATATTATTGGGCGACAGCCGATCATTGGCTATGGTGTGATGGGCGGCGACCAGACATCCGAATTGTTGAATCAGACATGGGCGACGCATGCTCACAATCTGCTTCTTCAATGTCTGCTTGAAGGGGGAATCGTTGCCCTTGTTTTATTTGTTGTCTTCAATGTGTTGTTGATTAAAAAGCTCTACCAGTATAGAGGGCTGAAATCCGCCCAGTTGCTCTCATTGGCGATTTTTGTTTATTACATCGCCTGTTTGACAGAAGTGTATACGGTACCTGGAATTTATATTATATATGCCATTGCGTTTGCGGTTGACCGCATTGCAGCACAGGAAGAACAGTATTTATTACGTCGAAGAAAAGTGAAGTTTATTATAAGATGAGAACAAAAAGCACTTTTATAAATTTGATGGCCGCTTTTATTGGACAAGGACTCGGGATCCTTGCAAGCATGATTGCAAGGGTTTTCTTTGTGCGCTTTTTAACGGCGGAATATTTGGGCCTTTCCAATTTATTCACAAATATTCTTTCGGTATTTTCTTTGGTGGAACTTGGCATTGGCCCGGCAATGACGTTTTCCCTGTATGAACCACTTGCACATCAGGATGTAGAAAAAATTAAAAGTTTGATGCAACTGTATAAAAAAGCTTACCGCGGCGTTGGAATCCTCTTGCTGATACTTGGAGTGTGTGGCCTTTCCTTTTATCGCTTTTTTATGGAATCGGTCCCGGATATTCCGCATTTGGATCTTATTTATCTTCTGTTTGTTTTTAACACTGCAATTTCTTACTTTTATTCTTACAAAAGATCGCTTATTATTACGGATCAAAGACGTTACATTGCGACTTTTTTTCGATATGGATTTTATATTATTTTGAATATCGTGCAGATTTTTGCACTTTGGCTTACTAAAAGCTATCTTTTGTTTTTGCTTGTCCAGATTCTGTTTACTTGGACCGAAAACTTTTGTATATCGAAAACGGCGGACAGAATGTACCCCTATTTAAAAGAAAAAAAGGTTTATCCGCTTGAGAAAAAAGAGCTTTCTCGAATCAAACGAGATATTGGAGCAATGGTATTTCACAAAATTGGCGGTTTATCGGTTAATTCAACGGATAATATCATTCTTACCAAGTTTCTCGGACTGGTAGTTTCTGGAGTTTATTCCAACTACGCACTGATCATACAGGCTCTTAAAATGGTAACTCAGCAGTTTTTTCAGTCTCTCATTGCAAGTGTGGGAAATTTGAAGGCAAGCGCGGAAGAACAAAAAGTGTTGTCCGTTTTTTACAGAATCCTTTTTTTGAGTTTCTGGTTATTTTCGTTTGTTTCCATTGGGCTGGGAATTTTGGTCAATCCCTTTGTAAAGTTGTGGCTGGGGCCGGAGTACTGCCTGGATTCATTTACCGCAATGGTTTTAGCAATGAACTTTTTCTTTTATGCGGTTCGTCAGGCAGTGTTGACTTTTCGCGATGCAACCGGCACGTACTACTATGATCGGTACAAACCATTGTTTGAGGCGGCAATCAATCTGGTAGCTTCTGTTCTTTTGGTGCAGAAGTGGGGTGTTGCAGGGATTTTTTTGGGAACAATGCTGGGGTTCCTTTTGACCGGATTTTGGGTGGAACCATTTGTTTTGTATAAGCATGTTTTTCACTGTTCGCTGAAAGGGTATTTTAAAAAGTATTTCTTTTATCTGTCTGTTGCACTTTTTGCGGCATGGATTACTTGGGGTGCAAGTGTTTGGGTTGGCAATGGTGGATTGGATGGATTCATACTTCAATTTTTGATTTGCATAGTGGTTCCCAATGCTATTTTTTTACTGGTATTCCATCGTACCCCGGAGTTTGTCTATTTTTGGGAATTGTCACAAAAACTTTTTGTCAAAGTGAGAGGTCTACTGTCCTCAGAAAGGAGCACAAAATGAAGACGGCTTGCTTTATTCCAATCAAGAAAAATTCTGAGCGGGTGCCCGGTAAAAATTTTCGGGTTTTAAATGGCCGCAAGTTGTATGAATATATCTCTGAACATGTGAAACAGGCCAATGTTTTCGATGATGTATACATTGATACCAACAGCGAAGAAATTGCAGAGTATGCTCAAAAGATGGGCTTTAAGACAATTGCCCGAAAACCGGAGTTGACGTTGAATACGGCCAATGGAAACGATTTGCTGGTATATCATTTTCATGAATATCCTGGGTATGATTACTATTTCCAAATGTTTGCCACGGCGCCCTACCTTCAGCCGGAAACAATCAAAAAGTGTTATGATCGATTGTTAGCAAGTGAAGAGTATGATTCCTGTTTTACAGCGACGGAGAATCACGGATTTTACTGGTTGGCCGACAATCCCATCAATTATCGACCGGAAATTTTGCCAAGAAGCCAGGACATTCTTGCGGTGACCGAAGAGACAACAGGACTGTACGGAATTCACCGGGATGCGTTGGCACGTTATCGCTGTCGCATTGGGCGTAGACCTTACATCCATGTTGTAAATAAGTTTGAAGCAGTGGATATTAATACAGAAGAGGATTTGAAGGTAGCCGAATATATCGGCAAAGTGGTTTATGGATTATAAGAATGAGCGTTTTAACATATTGATTTGAAGAGCAATATTGTTTTGCAAAACGACACATTGTTATTAGTTCGTTGCTCGTTATGTATCGACAACAAAAGAAGAATTTATTGTATTAGATAAAAAAGCATCCCTTTGCAGGGATGCTTTTGCTTTACTTGCAGAAGTAAAAAATCAATGACCGCTCTGTCCGTAGTTTGAGAGGACACGAGCGCTGGGATCGTTTACGTTGCATCCAGGCCAAGCGGGATTGGGCATCCAAAAGCCAGGAATCATTTGGGCTTGACCAGGATAAAAACGCTCAAAAATTTCACGGTAAAGAAGACTTTCCTTAGTAAAGGGAGTGGCGAAAGAATAGCGTGAAGAGCGCTGCTGAAACTCCTTGTCGGAATAATATTGTTCAGCATATTCTTTTAAATCGTCTACCATGCTGTGCCCCACAGCATCGCTGAAGGCGGCTTTTTCGCGCCACAGAATAGAGGTTGGTAGAATGTGGTCCTTTTCAAAGGCTTTGCGCAGCAGATATTTGCCTTTGCCATAAATGTTTTGTTTCATAAACGGGTCGATAGACATTACGTAGCGCACAAACTCCAAATCCCCAAACGGAACACGAGCCTCCAGACCATGTGCAGCCAGGCATCGATCGGCGCGCAGTACATCATAACAGAAAAGCTCTCTCATTCGCTTGGCCGATTCCTTTTGAAATTCTAAAGCGCTCGGTGCAAAATCCGTATATTTGTAACCGAATAATTCGTCAGAAATTTCGCCCGTAAGCAATACTTTTAAATCGGTCGTTTCGTGAATTGCCTTACACAATAAATACATTCCCATGCTGGCCCGAATCGTAGTGATATCATATGTACCCAGCGCTCGAATTACTTGTGGAAGGGCATCAAGGACTTGCGAGCGCGTCATGATAACTTCTGTGTGCTGTGCTCCCAAAAAATCTGCTGCTTGACGCGCATATTTTAGGTCAATGGCATCCTTATCCATACCGATGGCAAACGTGCGTATAGGTTTTTTCAAGATAGAAGCAGCGATGGCACATACAAGGCTGGAGTCCAGACCACCCGAGAGCAGAAACCCCAACGGTGCATCCGCGTCCAAACGTTTGCGAACCGCCTGAACTAAACGGTCGTGGATGCCGGATGTAATTTGCTCAAAATCATCATGAAGATAGAAAGGTACATGGTCGATTTGATGATAAGGGACAAATTGACCGTTGCAGTAATAGTGACCTGGTGGAAAAGGCCGAATTTCATCTACCCAACCTTCAAGGTTTATGGCCTCGCTTGCAAAGGCGATGGCTCCGCTGCGGGAATATCCATAAAAAAGAGGTCGGATACCGACGGGGTCGCGGGCAGCAATGAGCCAGTTCCTTTTTTCGTCGTACAAAACGCAGGCAAATTCTGCGTCCAGATGAGAAAACATTTCGCAGCCATATTCTTCATATAGTGGAAGCAGTACTTCACAGTCCGAACCGCTGTGAAAAGAATACCCACGCGTTTCCAACTCTTTTTTCAAACGGCGAAATCCATAGATTTCGCCGTTGCAAATCAACCAGTTCCCATTCCTTTCAAAGGGCTGCATACCTTCCGGCGTAAGCCCCATGATTGCGAGCCGGGCAAAACAAAAATAGCCAAAGGATGTGGCAATGACGCGGGTATCGTCTGGTCCGCGCATTGCGTTGCGCTGGAGATACCCGGCCAAAATATCCGAACGAATATCTTTCCCGGAGTAACTCAAAATTGTACACATGGACGATTCCTCCTGTTATAAATTGCTATATCCCATGAGAGATTTATCAATGGCGCGAGCGGCGTTTTGTCCTTCCTCAATGGCCCAAACTACGAGGGATTGACCCCGTCGAACATCTCCGGCCGCAAAAACGCGTTCGTTTGAGGTGTGATATGTTTTGGAATCAGCGGCTACATTGCCCCGTGAGTCTAGAGATATTCCAAAAGAATCGGCTACATAGTCCTCGCTTCCCAAAAAACCGGCGGCAATCAGGACGAGATCGATGGAAATGGTCTCCTCGCTGCCGGGCACAGGAATCATACGAGTACGGCCGTGTTCTAAATGCGGTTCCAGTGCGGTCAAAGTGGCCGAACAAACTTCGCCTTGGTTGTTTTTGGAAAAGCCAACTACGGTTGTCTGATAACGTCGGGGGTCTGCACCGAATAGAGCGGTGGCCTCTTGCTGTCCATAGTCCGTTTTTCGGATTCGGGGCCATTCCGGCCACGGATTTGAGGATGTGCGCCGGTCGGGAAGAGCTGGCATCATTTCTAATTGTAGTACACTGGTTGCGCCCAAACGCAAAACAGTACCTACACAGTCATTTCCGGTATCGCCACCACCGATAACCAATACTCGCTTATCCTTTGCAAGATGGTAGGGCACCTTTTCAAAGTTGTTGTCTGTAAGAAACCGGGTCACTTGCGTCAAAAAGTCCACAGCAAAATAGATGCCTTTTGCATCTCTACCGGGCACATTTAGATCACGCGGTTTCGAGGCTCCGCAGCTTAGAAGTACGCGGTCGTATTGGCTGAGTAGCTCCCTGCCAGAAATGTCTTTTCCAACGTCGATGCCACAATGAAAGCAAATTCCGGACGCTTCCATCAGACGGATGCGTCGATCTATGATGCTTTTTTCAAGCTTCATATTGGGAATACCGTAGCGCAACAGTCCGCCCGGACGGTCGTTGCGTTCGTAAATGGAGACGCTGTGCCCGCGCTGATTTAGACGCAGAGCGGCGGCCAGACCTGCTGGCCCGCTGCCGACTATGGCAATTCGTTTTCCTGTGCGGACCGCAGGTGCCTCTCCGCTGACCAGACCGTGGTGAAAGGCATATTCAATCACTTGGCGTTCATTTTCTTTAGTGCATACGGCTTCGTCGTGGACGCCACAGGTACAGGCCGCTTCGCAAAGAGCAGGGCATACCCGGCCAGTAAATTCTGGCAGGCAGTGTGTCAGACTCAGACGGTGATAGGCCTGTTCCCAGTTGCCCCGCCATACAAAATCATTCATTTCAGGAATCAGATTATGGAGCGGGCACCCCGATACCATTCCGTTCATCATAGTTCCGGACTGACAGAAAGGAACACCGCAATCCATACAGCGTGCGCCCTGTTTCTTTTGTTGTTGCTCGGATAGCGGAACATGAAATTCGTTAAAATCTTTTAATCGCTCCAACGGCGGGCGACATACGCCCTCCTGTCTCGGATAATCTAAAAAGCCGGTGGGTTTTCCCATCGTAAGACCCTCCTTTATTGTGCCCGAGTACTGGCGTAAAACGCTTCGATGCTTGCAGCTTCACGGTCCATTCCTTGTTTTTCAAATTGTGTGGACAACTGC
Organism: uncultured Ruthenibacterium sp.; assembly: GCF_963558415.1. NCBI lineage: Bacteria > Bacillati > Bacillota > Clostridia > Eubacteriales > Oscillospiraceae > Ruthenibacterium > uncultured Ruthenibacterium sp. Next base: position 48,553 of record NZ_CAUWGY010000006.1, read on the forward strand.
AGCAACCGTTTGTAATCGGTGGGGATGATTTTTTTGAATTTGGGAAGAAAGGTTTCGAAAGAGGCCAAAATTCGCCGCGCTTTCGAAGAACCGGTGGCCTGGAAATGAGCACGGATCATATTCAACAGTTCCTGTTGATCGAACTTGGTATCTACACTCTCCATGACGACCATTTCCTTATTGAGATTGCGGTATAATTCGTTCTTTTCGTCCAAAACGTAAGCCACGCCGCCGCTCATACCAGCGGCAAAGTTCTTTCCGGTAGGTCCGAGAACGACTACACAACCCCCCGTCATGTATTCACATCCGTGTTCTCCGACTCCTTCTACCACAGCGCGGGCACCGGAATTTCGAACACAAAAACGTTCACCGGCTACGCCGTTGATATAGACCGTTCCGGATGTTGCGCCGTACAGCGCAACATTGCCAACAATGATATTCTCTTCTGCAGAGAAGAGGGCATCAGAGGGAGGAAACAGTATTAATTTTCCACCGGACAGCCCTTTGCCGAAGTAGTCGTTGCTGTCGCCGCACAATGAAAGTGTTAGGCCACGGGGTACAAACGCGCCGAAACTCTGCCCGCCCGCACCGGTGCAGGAGAGATGAATGCAGTCTTCCGGCAGACCATCGGGGTGACGGCGTGTAATCTCAGCCCCCAAAAGAGTCCCGAACGTTCGGTCCGTGTTGCGCAGGCGAAGCGCGCGATGACAGGGAATGGCATCGGTGATGGCTTTGCGAATGCCCTCATCCCGGAGAAGAATTTCCTCGTCTTTGGTTCGTTCCAAACGAAAATCGTATGCATGGGCTGGGTTAAACGTAACCAATTCCGACACAGGCGGGGGGAGAATACCGCTCAGATCCAAAGCAGGCTCGCCGTTGGCAACAGGTTTTGCACGCAGAAAATCTGTACGGCCGACCATTTCGTCGACGGTGTGTACACCCAGTTTGGCCATATATTCCCGCAGTTCTTGTGCAATAAAACACATAAAGTGCTCTACATATTCCGGCTTTCCGCAAAAACGTTTTCGGAGTTCAGGATTCTGAGTGGCAACTCCCATCGGACAGGTATCAAGATCACATACACGCATCATGACACACCCAAGTGTTACCAAAGGCGCAGTGGCAAAGCCAAACTCCTCTGCCCCCAGCAAGGCGGCAATGGCCACATCTCGACCACTCATTAGCTTACCATCTGTTTCCAGAACTACACGCTGACGTAATCCGTTTCGAATGAGAGTTTGATGTGCCTCCGCCAAGCCAAGTTCCCATGGAAGCCCAGCGTTATGAATGGAACTGAGAGGAGCGGCACCGGTGCCGCCGTCGTGTCCGGAAATTAGAATCACTTGGGCTCCTGCCTTTGCGACTCCTGCAGCGACGGTGCCTACACCGGCCTCGGCCACAAGTTTTACCGAAATTCGTGCGTTGCAGTTGGCGTTTTTTAAATCGTAGATTAATTGTGCCAGGTCCTCAATGGAGTAGATGTCATGGTGCGGCGGCGGAGAAATCAGACTTACGCCCGGAGTGGAATGACGGGTTTTGGCAATCCAAGGATATACCTTGCGTCCCGGCAAATGACCGCCTTCTCCGGGTTTTGCGCCTTGTGCCATTTTGATTTGCAGTTCTTTGGCACTGACCAAATAGCGGCTGGTCACACCAAAACGTCCGCTGGCAATCTGCTTGATTGCAGAGCTTCGATCATGTTCTGTTCCGGCGGAAGCGAGACGTTCGTCGCTCTCTCCACCTTCGCCGCTGTTTGATTTGCCGTGCAGATGGTTCATGGCAATGGCCAACGCTTCGTGAGCCTCCTGTGAAATGGAACCGTAAGACATGGCACCCGTTTTAAAGCGACGTACAATCGATTCTACGGGTTCTACCTCTTCCAAAGGAATACCCTGTTTTGGAAATACAAATTCCATGCAACTGCGCAATGCACCGGTGCGCTCATCGTCCACACGCTGTGTATATTCTTTAAATAAGGAATAATTGTTTTCCCGTGTGGCGCGTTGCAACAGATGAATGGTCTCAGGATCGTAACGGTGGTGTTCACCTTGAATACGCATTTTGTGCTTGCCGACAGAAGGAAGGGATAGGTCTACAGGAAGTCCTAAAGGATCAAATGCGCGCGAATGTTGTGCTTCGGTACGGGCAGCAATGTCCTTTAATGTCAAACCTCCTACACGGCTGATGGTGCCGGTAAAATAGGCGTTGATCACTTCGGGAGCAATGCCCAGCGCCTCAAAAATTTGGCTGCCCTGATAGGATTGAATGGTGGAAATCCCCATTTTGGATGCAACTTTTACAATACCTTGCAAAACTGCACGATCATAGTCATCCACCGCAGCATAATAATCCTTTTCCAAAAGCCCGGCTTCAATCAACTGCGCGATCGCTGCATGAGCAAGGTAGGGATTGACTGCACAGGCCCCATAGCCAAGCAGAGCTGCAAAATGATGAACTTCTCGGGGTTCTCCAGACTCCAAAATCAGGGAAAGCGCAGTGCATTTCCGAGTCTTCACAAGATGTTTATGCACGGCGGATACCGCCAGCAAAGAGGGAATGGCTACATGGTTTTCATCCACGCCGCGATCTGACAAAATCAAAATATTGGCCCCATCACGATAGGCTTTATCCACCTCAAGAAAGACATTTTCCAGCGCTTCATCCAAAGCGGTTGTTTTGTAGAACAGGATGGATACAATTGCCACATGGAAGCCAGGCTGTTTCATATGCTTGATTTTTAGCAGATCCAAATCGTTGAGAATGGGATTTTCGATTTTTAATACCTGGCAATTTTCAGGACGTCGATCCAACAAATTGCCGCTTTTACCTGCATACACCGTTGTGGATGTGACGATTTTTTCACGTGCCGCATCGATGGGCGGATTGGTAACTTGTGCAAACATCTGTTTGAAATAAGCAAAAAGTGGCTGATATTCATGGCTCAAAACGGCCAAGGGGGTGTCAGTACCCATGGCGCCAATGGCTTCGTTTCCGTTAAGAGCCATCGCAAGAATGGCACCTCGTGTCTCTTCCCAGGTATAGCCAAAGGCTTTCAAAAGTCGAGCGCAATCGTCGCCCTTCAGTGCAGGTACCCGTTCATTGGGAACGTGAAGCTGGCGAAGCCTGAGCAAATGACTGTCTAGCCATTCACCGTAGGGGTGTGCGCCGGCATAATGCTCTTTGACGGCCTCGTCATTCAAAACTTCTCCTTTTTGAGTGTCTACCAGAAGCATTTTGCCTGGGTGAAGACGTTCTTTTTTCAGGATTTGTGAATCATCCAAATCCAGAACTCCTACCTCGGACGCAAGAATCAGCCGTCCGTCTGCGGTAATGCAGTAACGAGAAGGGCGCAGACCATTGCGGTCCAATACCGCACCCATCACATCTCCATCCGAGAATAAAATGGAGGCCGGGCCGTCCCATGGCTCCATCATGGTGGCATAATATTGATAAAAATCACGTCTCTCCTGCGAAAGTGTGTCGTTGTGGCTCCAGGGCTCGGGAATGGCAATCATAACAGCGAGAGGGAGCGGCATACCACACATCATCAAAAATTCAAGCGCATTATCCAACATCGCTGAATCCGAGCCCGAAGGATGAATAACAGGAAGGACCTTGTTCAAATCCTCTGCACAAAGGGCTTGGGTGCGCATGGTTTCTTCGCGGGCGAGCATTTTATCTACATTGCCTCGAATCGTATTGATTTCGCCGTTATGCACGATTAGCCGATTGGGATGTGCCCGTTTCCAACTTGGCTCCGTATTCGTAGAAAACCGGGAATGGACAATGGCGATGGCCGAAGAAAAGTCTGGAGCTTGCAGATCCTCAAAAAAGGTGCGCAATTGCCCCACCAGAAGCATTCCTTTATACACGATGGTACGACTGGAAAGAGAAGCTACGTAGGTGCTGCCGTTGCTGTGTTCAAAAACACGACGAACGACATAAAGTCGGCGATCAAAATCCAATCCAGCGGGAATGTGGGCGGGGCGTCCCACAAAGCTCTGAAGGATTACAGGCATTCTTTCACGCGCTTTTCGACCAAGAATATGAGGGACAATGGGCACGGGACGCCAGCCTAAAAAGACAAGCCCTTCTTTTTTTACAATTACCTCAAACATTTTTTGTGCCTTGGTGCGTTCATGCTCGTTTTGCGAAAAAAAGAACATACCGACGCCATATTCGCGTTCTTGCCCAATGGGAATATTCTGCTGAGCACATACACGAGCAAAGAAGGTGTGCGGAATTTGCACCAAAATTCCTACGCCATCTCCAGTGGCGCCGTCTGCATCTTTCCCGGCACGATGCTCAAGATTCTCCACAATTTTCAACGCATCGGTTACGATGTCGCGGCTCTTTCGCCCGTGAATATCCACTACGGCACCAATGCCGCAGTTATCATGTTCCATTTGAGAACAATACAACGGATAGAGGTTTTTATTCTTCATAACTCAGCCTCCCTGTTTTAACAAAAAAGGCGTCAAAGGTCCCAGGGTACAAAAGCCCGAGTCCCTTTGACGCCTTTGTCAAAGATACATGTGTGTTTATGCGTTAAACTATACCGCGTTTGACGTGGGTTTGTAAAGGGGCAAAAAAAGAATTGTCATTTTGCAAAAAAATAAACTTGCGTAAAAAGAAATATTCGGATGTTTCGTAAAAAATCCTCTTTAATTACTTTAAAGCAGAATTTTCAAAAACGAATAAATCCGTTAGATGGGGAGTTGACAATCGAAAAAAAGCGAGTATACTACTCACCATAAAGCAACGGCGCTTTGGGAATTACCCGAGGCGCCGTTTTCTTGTTTTTGCCGAAAATGAGAAAAGACCCGCCTTGCGTCGGGATTTTGGAAAGGAGCACTTTGTTATGGACAAACGAATTCCGGAACTGTATGGAAGCCTTGTATTCAATGACCGAATTATGCGCGAGAAACTGCCTAAGGATGTGTATAAGGCGCTACGCAAGACGATTGACAATAATTTGCCGCTTGAATTGAATGTAGCCAATTCTGTGGCGGTGGCTATGAAAGAATGGGCCGTAGAAAACGGAGCCACTCACTATACCCATTGGTTCCAGCCAATGACAGGCTTTACAGCGGAGAAGCATGATAGTTTTATCACTCCTATAGGTGGTGGCCAGATTATCATGGATTTTTCCGGTAAGGAATTGATCAAAGGCGAGCCGGATGCTTCAAGCTTTCCGTCCGGCGGTTTGCGGGCCACGTTTGAAGCTCGTGGCTATACCGCCTGGGACCCCACTTCTCCGGCATTCATCAAGGATGGAACGTTGTATATCCCTACGGCATTCTGTTCATACAGCGGTGAGGCGCTGGACAAGAAAACTCCACTGCTTCGCTCTATGGAAACTTTGAGCCACGAGGCGGTCAAGGTGCTGCATTTGCTCGGTCATCCCGAGGTATCCAATGTTTCTACCACCATTGGACCGGAGCAAGAGTACTTTTTGGTAGATCGAAAACTGTATGAAAAGCGCAAGGATTTGATTTTTACTGGGCGTACACTTTTGGGGGCCATGGCCCCGAAAGGGCAGGAACTCGAAGATCATTACTTCGGCGCGCTGCGGCCTCGTGTAGCCGCCTTCATGCACGATCTGGACGAAGAACTCTGGAAACTGGGAATTCCTGCAAAAACCAAACACAACGAAGTAGCTCCTGCTCAACATGAGTTAGCACCGGTATTCGACACTGCCAATGTGGCGGTGGATCACAACCAGCTTACCATGGAGATGATGAAGAAAGTAGCAGATAAGCATGGCTTGGTTTGTCTTTTGCATGAAAAACCTTTTGAAGGAATCAATGGTTCCGGCAAGCATAACAACTGGTCCATCCTCACCGACACGGGCGTGAACCTGCTCAATCCCGGAAAAACGCCCAGCGAGAACATTCAGTTCCTTGTCTTTTTGATGGCGGTCATTAAGGCAGTGGATGAATACGGCGATTTGATGCGCGTCTCTGTGGCCAGCGCCGGAAATGACCACCGCTTGGGCGGCAATGAGGCGCCTCCCGCCATTGTCTCTATCTTTTTAGGCGATGAGCTGACGGCTGTTCTTGACGCCATTGAAAAAGATACCTATTTTGATAAATCTCAGAAAACACCCATGGAAATTGGCGCTGCGGTGATTCCGCGTTTCTTTAAGGATTCCACCGACCGCAACCGCACAAGTCCGTTTGCTTTCACCGGAAACAAGTTTGAATTCCGTATGTTGGGGTCTTCGCTGTCTGTATCCGGGCCCAATATTGTTTTAAACACCGCGGTAGCAGAAGCGTTGCGTCAATTTTATGAGGAACTAAAAGATGTGCCGGAATCTGAGATGGACAATGCGGTTCATCAACTGTTAAAGCGTGCCATTATAAAGCACAAACGGATTATTTTCAATGGAAATGGGTATACGGACGAATGGGTTCAGGAGGCTGCCCGCCGTGGGCTGGACAATCTTGTTTCTACACCGGATGCTCTTCCTAAGTTTGTTTCGCACAAAAGCATTGAACTTTTCACAAGTCATCATATTTTTACAAAGGATGAGATCCTGTCTCGTTATGTGATTTTGCTGGAGGGTTACAGCAAAACGCTCCATGTAGAGGCAAAGACCTTGCAGTCCATGATTCGGCACGAATTTTTACCTGCTTTGATGAAGTGTATGGATCAAGTGGCTACGTCCATTCGCAATAAGAAAGCGGTGTGCGATCAGCTTGATTGTGGAGCAGAAGAAAAGCTTTTGAACCGTTTATCACAGGCATATCAGGCTCTTGACCAAAACGAAGAAGCCATGGAAAAGAATCTAAAAGTGGCAGAAGGGATGGAAGATGCGCTGGAGAGCGCACGTTTCTATCACGACACTGTGCTAAAAGATATGGATACAGTTCGCGCTGTAGCCGACGCAGTAGAGACTGATTTGCCGGATGGGGCACTTCCATATCCAGGATACGATAAGCTTTTGTTTTCTGTTTAATTAAAAAAGCAACGCAAAGGCGCGTTCTCTGTTTATAACAGGGGACGCGCCTTTTGGCGCTTTTATACAAGGAGGAATGCAAAATGGAATATTCAGCGGTCAATACGATTTGGGTACTGGTGGGAGCGGTGCTTGTATTCTTTATGCAAGCGGGCTTTGCCATGGTAGAAACGGGTTTTACAAGAGCGAAAAATGCTGGTAACATCATCATGAAAAACCTGATGGATTTCTGCATCGGTACACCAGTATTTTGGTTAGTGGGTTTTGGTCTGATGTTTGGAGGAACTGGATCGCTCGTAGGAAGTATTGGCGGTCTGGCCAGTGAAGCCAATTATGGAACCAGCATGTTGCCGGATGGCGTGCCTTTCTTTGCTTTTCTAATTTTTCAGACTGTATTCTGTGCTACGGCTGCCACAATTGTATCGGGTGCTATGGCAGAGCGCACAAAGTTTTCCGCATACTGTATTTACAGCCTTATCATCAGTTTGGTGGTATACCCCATTTCAGGTCATTGGATCTGGGGCGGTGGCTGGCTTTCTCAAATGGGTTTTCATGATTTCGCAGGTTCGGCAGCAGTGCATTTGGCGGGTGGTGTAGCTGCATTCATCGGCGCGTGGATCCTCGGGCCGCGCCTTGGAAAATACGGGGCAGACGGAAAGGCTCATGCCATTCCTGGGCATAGCTTGACATTGGGCGCTTTGGGAGTTTTTATTCTCTGGTTCTGTTGGTTTGGATTCAACGGTTGTTCGACAGTTTCTATGGAAGGTGAAGCCATTCAACTAGCCGGAAAAATTTTTGTGACAACCAATCTGGCGGCGGCTATGGCCACCTGTACAGCCATGATTGTCACATGGATTCGCTATAAACGTCCAGATGTCTCCATGACGCTCAATGGTACTTTGGCGGGACTCGTGGCGATTACGGCGGGATGTGATACGGTCAGTCCGCTGTCCGCGGCAATCATCGGAATTTTGGCCGGCCTTACTGTGGTGTTCGGTATTGAATGGATCGATCAGGTCTTAAAAGTAGATGATCCGGTTGGTGCTGTGGGAGTGCACTGCCTCAATGGTGCGCTGGGAACCATTTGCGTGGGATTGTTTTCCGACGGAACGAGCACTTCGACCACCGGCTTATTTCTAGGCGGCGGTTTCGGTTTGTTAGGCGTCCAGTTGTTGGGCGTAGTTGCTGTGTCTGCCTGGGTAGCAATAACGATGGTCGTTGTATTTGTGGTGATCAAGCGAACCATTGGTTTACGGGTTTCTCAGGAGGAAGAAATTGCGGGTTTGGATATCAAGGAACACGGTCTGACCAGTAGTTACGCAGATTTTATTACGTATGATCAGGCTCCACAGCCAGCGGAAGCCGTTCCTGTATCCACTTCCAAACCAGCAGCAAAGCAAGGTAAAATGACGAAGGTTGTAATTGTCACTCGTCAAAACAAACTGAATGATTTGATGCATGCTTTTAACGGGATTGGAGTGACAGGTCTAACCATTACCAATGTGCTTGGCTGCGGTACACAAAAAGGCGCGACTCAGTTTTATCGAGGAGTTCCCATGGAAATAAATTTACTTCCAAAAGTGAAAGTAGAGGTTGTGGTAGGAGAAGTGCCTGTGGATTTGGTGATCCAAACGGCCCGCCGAGTGTTGTATACTGGACGAATTGGCGATGGAAAATTGTTTGTGTACGATATTGAAAATGTGGTAAAAGTTCGAACCGGTGAAGAGGGAATCGCTGCGTTGCAGGATGCGCCGGAAGAATAAAATGACCGTTGACAAATCTCTATCTCTTGCTATAATATTCAGGTAGAATATTGGTAAGAGGACAACGGCGTCCGTCTTTTTGCTCAGTGAGCAAAGGGATGGGCGTCGTTTCTTTTTTTGAAAACGACAGGGGAGAGTGCACAAGTTATGGCGGTAAAACATATTTTTGTAACCGGCGGCGTGGTATCCGGACTGGGAAAGGGAATCAGCGCGGCAAGCCTGGGAAGGCTGCTCAAGCAGAGAGGGTTGAAAGTAGCCGCACAGAAGCTGGATCCGTATATGAATGTAGATCCAGGTACGATGAGTCCGTATCAACATGGTGAGGTGTTTGTTACACAAGACGGAGTAGAGACCGATTTGGATTTGGGACACTATGAGCGGTTCATCGATGAAGATTTAAACAAGTTATCCAATCTTACCAGCGGACGTGTATACTGGAACGTACTGCACAAAGAACGTGCGGGAGAATATTTAGGGCATACCGTTCAGATTATTCCCCATGTGACAAACGAGATAAAATCATTCATATATGGCATTGAGGATTATACCAAGGCGGATGTGGTTATTACTGAGATTGGAGGAACCATCGGCGATATTGAAAGTCAGCCTTTTTTAGAGGCAATTCGTCAGATCAGCCGGGAGATTGGACGAGAGAACTGCATGTTTTTGCATGTTGTATTGGTTCCGTATCTAAAATGTTCCGGAGAGCATAAGTCGAAGCCCGCACAGCATTCTGTACATGAATTGCAGAGCATGGGCATCATGCCGGATGTGATCATTGCCCGGTGCGATGAACCTTTGGAGGATGGAATTTTACAAAAAATTGCCGCGTTCTGCAATGTGGAGCCGGATTGCGTCATAGAAAATCGTACGCTAAACAGTTTATACGATGTGCCGTTGATGCTTCATGCCGCGCATTTGGATGATCTTGTCTGCCGACACTTTGGACTGGAAACGAGACCGCCGGAAATGGCAGAATGGAAAGCGTTGTGTGGACGCATTGCAACCCTTTCGCGAAAAGTTACAATTGCCATTGTGGGCAAATATGTGGAATTGCACGATGCGTATTTATCCGTAGTAGAGGCGCTGAATCATGGCGGATATGAAAATGATGCCAAGGTGTGTCTGCGTTGGATCGATTCTGAAGGATTGACACAAAGTAACATTGATGAACAATTGGCCGGAGTAGACGGGATTCTTGTTCCGGGCGGTTTTGGAGAACGTGGTATAGAGGGAATGATTTGTACCGCCCGCTGGGCACGGGAAAATGGTGTGCCGTACTTTGGTATATGTTTGGGAATGCAGATTGCTGTAATTGAAGCGGCGCGGGATCTGTGCGGATGGTCGGATGCAAGTTCACGGGAATTTTCACCGGACTCCAGCCATTGTGTTATCGACCTAATGGAAAATCAGAAAGGAGAAGTACCCAAGGGCGGAACGATGCGTTTGGGGGCATATCCGTGTCATCTTCGAGCGAACAGTCTTTTAAACAAGATTTATGATTGTGATGAGATTAGTGAACGACATCGTCATCGCTATGAGGTGAACAATGAATATCGAGATTCATTGGAACAGGCGGGGGTAGTGTTCAGCGGAACTTCGCCGGACGGGCACCTGGTCGAAGCTTTGGAATATCCAGGGCATCCTTTCTTTGTAGGTGTGCAATATCATCCTGAATTTAAAAGCCGTCCGAATAAGGCTCATCCCATTTTTCGAGCATTCATTGCAGCATCGCTGGAGAGGGCAGAACACTTATAAAAAATCTTGACGCGGCCGTTTGTTGTGCTTATAATGTTAGACATGAAACAGCAAAGGCGCTGCGTTCTTCCCCAAGGGTGACGCAGCGCTTTTTACTTTTGAATACCTACGAAGGAGGGGCCTCATGAGTCATACCTTGTCACAATTGCTTTCCTTCATCGAGGAAAACGATACAAAATTTATTCGGCTGGTGTTTTGCGACATTTTTGGCGTGCAGAAAAACATTGCCATCATGGCAAGCCAGCTTCCTCATGCGGTAGAAAAAGGCATTTCTTTTGATGCTTCCGCCATTGCTGGATTCTCCAATGTGGCGGAATCGGATTTGTTTCTGGTGCCTGATTTGGATACGTTTTCTCTGTTGCCTTGGCGTCCCAGTGAGAGCTGTGTGGGACGGTTTTTCTGTAATATCCGCTATCCGGACGGGCGCCCTTTTGAAGGGGATGGACGCTATTTATTGCGCCGAGTGGAACAACAGGCTGCCAAAGCGGGTTACCGTTTTTTGTTGGGGCCAGAATGTGAATTTTATTTGTTTGAAACAGATGAAAGAGGCCGTCCTACGCTCACTCCTTTTGATGAAGCGGGTTATTTCGATGTGGCACCTATGGACCGAGGAGAAAACGTTCGGCGCGAGATTTGCCTGACTATGGAGGAAATGGGCATTCAACCGGAACGTAGCCATCACGAGCAGGGACCGGGTCAAAATGAAATTGATTTTCGGTGTGCTTCGCCGCTGCAGGCTGCGGATGATTTAATGACAATGCATACAGTTGTCAAAGCGGTGGCAGCTCAAAATGGTTTGTTTGCGTCTTTCCTTCCGAAACCATTGGCAAACAAAAGCGGAAGCGGACTGCACTTGAATCTTTCCATTTTCAAGGACGAAAAAAACTTGTTTGAAGGGTTTGTGGAGCATCCGGATCCTACGGCAGCTTCTTTTTTGGCAGGAGTCATGCGCCGGATGCCTGAGATTACCGCGTTTGCCGATCCGCTGCCTGGGTCCTATAGACGGCTTGGCTGTTTTGAAGCACCAGGGGTGATCAGTTGGTCCAGTCAGAACCGTTCTTCCCTGATTCGGGTACCGGCGGCAAGTGGCCCTGATTGTCGTATGGAATTGCGCAGTCCGGATCCGGCCTGCAATTCCTATTATGTGACGGCGTTGCTTTTGGCCGCGGGTTTTGAGGGGGTACAGGAGCAATTGCCGTTGCCGGAGCCTTCCAATTATGATGTATATGCCCATGGTCGTGAGCGAGGGCTGACACCTTTGCCGTCTAGTTTGCACAAAGCGGTGGAGGTAGCTCGCAAAAGCGAATTTTTACGCAAGGTCCTTCCAGAAAAAATTTTGGAGGATTATTTCACTCAAAAACAGCGTGAAGCGCAGGCGTATATGGACAGCGACAAACCTTATGAGTACGAACTTCGGCAGTATTTCAGCCGCATTTGATCGTAGGGAAAGTTTCAGGGGAGGTGAGCAGGGTGCCTGGAGTTTTGATTGCAAGCGACCGACAGCATCACGAAGCGCTTCGCTGTGTTTTTGCGGCGAATGGGCAACCTGTTCGCTGTTGTACCAGTGCGGGCGAAGCAAGACGTGCGCTTTGCGATGGCGATTTTTCCCTTTTGATAGTCAACGCGCCTTTGCCGGATGAGTTTGGTCGCGATTTGGCGGCGCAGGCTGTACACGATGGCCTGGACAGTATTTTGTTATGTGCTGCGCCTCAGGCGGATAAGGTTGCGGCAGGTTTGGAAAAGTATGGAGTATATGTATTGCCCAACCCTCTTTCCCGCCAACAAGCCATGTTTGCATTGCGAGTGATTCGTACAGGTCGGCAGCGTATGCGACGAATTCTTGAACAGAATGTGCGTTTGACCAAACGTCTGGACGAGGCACGTGTTGTTTCACAGGCAAAATGTGTTTTGGCGCGATGCTGCGGCATGACGGAAGAACAGGCGCATCATGCCATTGAGAAACGAGCGATGGATGCTCGGGTTTCCAGCCGTGAGGCGGCATTGGAAATTCTGAAAAATTATGAGTAAGCTGAATAATAGAAAACAAACGGGCAAAGGCGCCCGCATGGACGGAACCGAGCGGTTCTGTCGTGCAGGGTGCCTTTGCCCGTTTTTGCAATGAGAGGAAGAGTGACCATGAAAAAATTACCCCGTTATGTTTCCATTGATTATGCACAGTATGCTCCGGAAATTCCCGATGAACAGCGAAAGACCTTTTACGGACTGCCACAAAATGTGCAGTTTTGCAACACATGTGTGATGAGCAATCAAAAACCAAATAGCTGTTATGAATTTGAACACACCATTCACTCAATCAAAAAAACGATGGTGATTCAGCAGGACGGAGTATGTGATGCATGTCATGCCTGCCAAAACAAAGAGGGGAAAATTGACTGGGATGACCGAGAGCGGCAGCTACGGGAATTGTGTGAGCGATACCGGCGCACGGACGGCGGGTATGACTGCCTTGTGCCGGGAAGCGGTGGCAAAGATAGTTTTTATGCAGCCCATCTGCTGAAATACAAATACGGGATGCATCCGCTGACTGTCACTTGGGCTCCACACATCTATACGCCTTGGGGATGGAAAAATTTTGAGGCTTGGATACATGCGGGATTTGACAATTATCTGTGTACACCAAACGGGTTGACGCACCGCCTTTTGACGCGCCTTGCTACGGAGAATTTGTTTCATCCCTTTCAGCCATTTATTCTGGGGCAAAAACAACTGGCACCCAAGATGGCTGCAAAGTTTGGAATTCCTTTGGTGTTTTATGGTGAGAATGAAGCGGAATTTGGAAATCCAATTGCGGATAACGATTCCGCCTTACGTGATGAACGATTCTTTTCCACCAATGATTTTGACCATATTTATCTGGGAGGAGTGTCGTTGCGTCAGTTGCAAGAAGACTTCGGCATCGACAAGGCGGATTTGGCAATTTACTTGCCTTGCGAAACCAGTGATGTGGAAAAAAATCATATTCAAGTACATTACATGGGCTACTATGAAAAGTGGCATCCACAAGGAGCGTATTATTACAGCGTAGAACATGGTGGCTTTGTACCAAGTCCGGAACGCACGGCAGGTACTTATTCGAAGTACAATTCCATTGATGATAAAGTGGATGACTTTTTCTATTACACTACTTACATTAAGTACGGTGTGGGCCGCTGTACTTATGATGCAGCCCAAGAAATCCGCAATAAAGAAATTACGCGGGAAGAAGGAGTTGCTTTGTGCAAAAAGTACGACGGCGAATTTCCCATGCGCTTTGCAGATGAGATTTTTCGGTATTTGTCTATTGACAAGCAGCACTTTGGGCGTGCGGCAGATTGCTTTGAGCAACCTGAAATGGATTTGGATTATTTCATGCATTTGGCCGATCGATTCCGTTCGCCACACTTGTGGCAGTATGCGGACGGCCACTGGAGTTTGCGCCATACGCCTTTCGAGGGACCCAGTTCTTGCGGATATGGCGATCCACGAACGGAGGAAAGACAATGAGCCGCCGACTGCGCGTGATTGCGCGCTTGGATGTGAAAGACGAGGCACTTGTAAAAGGTATCCAGTATGAGGGCCTGCGCAAATTAGGGGATCCGCACGATTTTGCATTACGCTATTATCAACAGGGAATCGACGAGTTGGTCTATTTGGATACGGTAGCCAGCTTATATGAGCGCAGTAATTTGTCAGGTATTCTGGAGCGAACGACCAGGGATGTCTTTATCCCAATCACAGCAGGTGGTGGAGTGCGTAGTGTAGAGGATATGGCGTCGCTTTTGCGGGCCGGTGCGGATAAGGTAGCGGTCAACACTGCCGCTCTGCGGGATCCGGATCTTGTGAACCGATGCGCCAAAACATTTGGCAGTCAGTGTGTGGTACTGAGCGTTCAGGCCAAACGGCGTCCAGGAGGCGGCTGGGAGGCCTATTACGACAATGGACGCGAGCATTCCGGACGAGATGTGTTGGAGTGGGTCCGAGAAGGCGCACAGCGTGGGGCCGGAGAAATTTTTTTGACCAGTGTCGACCGAGAAGGTTTTCAGCGAGGTATGGATCAGGAGTTGATTGCTGCCGTGACAGCGCAAGTAGATATCCCTGTTATTGCTGCAGGCGGAGCAGAAAATGCCCGCAGTTTAGAATTGGCATCCGAAAACGGGGCGGATGCAGTAGCGTTGGGTAGTGTGTTGCATTACGGCAAGATAGAACTTCCGTCACTTAAGCGCAAACTGTTGGAAGACGGTATTGAGGTGAGAATATGAAAGTAACTGTGGTTGATTATGGCCGCAGTAATCTGCTCAGTGTGCGGCGAGCGCTGGAATACTGTGGTGGGCAGGTGGAATTTGCACAAAATCCGACTGAGATCAAACAAGCTTCCGCCTTGGTTTTACCGGGAGTTGGAGCCTTTGCGGACGGGATGGCAATGCTGAAACATACGGGATTAGACCAGGCAATTGTACAACAGGCGGGACAAGGCGTGCCATTGTTGGGTATTTGTCTGGGAATG